>NZ_CASEGO010000014.1 GCF_949287625.1 uncultured Brachyspira sp.
AAAAGAATACATTCTACTTTAAATTATGATACTCCTATGCTATACTTTAAGAAATTAAGGAATACTTAAATGCAATATGTATGGAACCCGTGCAATAATTTTACAACCTTATATAGTTCATTTTTGTATTTCTGTGTTATCTTTTTAGTTAGTTTATTTATTTTTTATGTTGTGTAATCAGCCGTACGTACAGGGGGCGTTTGATAAGGGAAAGCGATACCGTGCGGGAAGGTGCTACAGCTCGTAGTGCCCCTACGGCTAGTAGACCAAAGAGTAGGGGTGATTTGTATGCTTTGTTCAATTCGTATTCTGCTCTTTCTAAATCTAGTATCTCCATATGTGTATTTTATAACTTTTTGTAAAAATAAATAGTGTAACAGGGAACTTTTATATTAATTTAACGTCTAATATGAACAGAATAATTAATAGGGTATCACTATGTTAAAAAAAATTATTTTTGCATTTTCTTCTATAATATCACTTTTTTTATTAAGTTCATGCTCTCCAGCATTTGATCATATGTTTCATAGACCGCCAGCTCCGCCGCATATGAGAGGATATATGATGTTTGGTCCTCATTTCGGTATTGTTGGTGTTAATGGCATACTTGGAACTATAATCAAAATATTAATAATAGTTGCTTTAATTTTTCTTATAAAAATGCTCTATAATAAAGATAAAAATAACAAAAAAGAATAGTTTTCTATTTTGAAATTTATTGATAAAAGACTATTGAATATTTTTTAGAATTTAATATCATATTTGCGTAATATATTTATGATTTAAATTTGTAAGAAATAATGAAGAAATTTATTACTTTAATAGTAAGCAGACCGACAACAGTATTTGTTACACTCGTATCCATGTTCATAATTGGATTTATAAGCATATCAAGACTGAATATAAATTATCTTCCAGATATGGAGGTTCCTATTATCAATATAAAGACAACATATGATAATGCAGGACCAGAAGAAGTAGAGAAATCGGTTACAAGAGTAGTAGAAAGTGCAGTATCTTCTGTTAATAATGTAAAAACGATTAAGTCCAAATCAAAAGAGTCAGAGTCTAATGTAGAAATAGAGTTTAATTGGGGTACAGATTTACAAACTGCATCTGATGATATAAGAGAAGCTATAGATATGATTCGCTCTTCACTTCCTGATGAAGCAGAGAATCCTAATATATCAAAGTTTTCAAGCGATGCTACCCCTATAATGAATATAGCATTTTTTGGTACGGATAATTTATCATCGCTTTATGATTTGGTAGACAGTCAGATACTTACAAGATTAGATCAGGTTGACGGAGTGGCACAAACTGAAATAAGAGGCGGACTTAAAAAATTATACGTGTTGATATAGATTTAAACAGACTTAATGCCTATTCTATAGATATTAATGATATAGTAAAAACTCTAGCTTTAGAAAATCAGAATGTTGCAGGCGGCGAAACTTATGAGGGCGTTTATAAATATAATATAAGAACTACTGGTGAGTTTAAAACTGTAAAGGATATTGAAGATGTTGTTATAATGCTTAAAGATGAAGTTTATCCAGTAAGGGTAAGAGATATAGCATATGTTCATGAGGATTATGAAGATGATTCTGAGATAGTGCGTATTAATGGACAAAAAGCTTTAACTATTGCTGTTACAAAAGAGTCTGGAGGAAATATTATACAAATATCAAGAGATGTGGAAAAAAGACTTAATGAAATAATGCTTCCTTCAGGCGTTTATTATCAGATATTGTTTAATAGTTCGGATACTATAAAAAACTCTATACGTAATGTACTTAATACAGTATGGCAGGGGGCTTTATTTGCTGTTATAGTTCTTATGATATATTTATGGGATATAAAAAGCGTATTTATTATAAGCATTTCTATACCAGTATCAGTAATAAGCACATTTATATTGATGTATTTTTTTGATATTACTATTAATGTTATATCGCTTTCTGGTTTAGTTTTGGGTGTAGGAATGATGGTTGATAATTCTATAGTTGTACTTGAGAATATATTTTATTATAATGATTATTATTCAAAATATGTACATGATAAAAGAAGCAGTATAATAAGTAATTTTAAAGCATCTATTTTGGGAGCAAGTGAGGTATCGATTGCAATAACAGCTTCTACTTTAACCAGCGTATGCGTATTTCTTCCGTTTCTATTTGTTCAGGGAGAAATGGGGCAGATGTTCAGCGATTTATGTATGACAGTTTCAATATCGCTTATATCTTCTCTTTTTGTTGCTTTAACTATAGTTCCGCTTTTAGCTTCAAGACTTCATAAGAGTAATAATAACGGCAGAGTTAATTTATTATTAAAGCGTTTAGAGAGTTTTTTTAATGATAAAATACATAGTAATGTAGAAAAGTTTTATTTAAGTATGCTTACTATTGTAATAAAAAATAAAAAGAAATCATTTGCTTTAATATCAGTTTTGTTATCTTTATCATTATTTTTATTATTAACAAATATAGGAAGAGAAGGCTATCCAGTATCAGATGAAGGAACAATAATTTCAAGATTAAGACTTCCAGTTGGGGCTAGGGTAGAGTTTACAGATATATTTATACACAGAATGGAAAATGATATAGAAAACGCTTTAAGTAATAATATGTCCTATTATGAAACAAGAGTGAGAACTGGAAGAAATGAACATCATGGAGAGGTTAGAGTAAAATTAATAGACAGAGAATACAGCAGAAAATTGGACATAAGCTATTATATAGAGATGATTAGAAACAGAGTAAACGGATACCCCGGACGTATAGAACTTAATTCTGAAAATGTATCTTTGGGTAAGCCTAAAGATTATAGTGCCATTGTTATAGAGCTTGTAGGAGATGATTTAGAAAGAGGTTATGATGTGGCAAGCAATATTATAGCGGCAGTAAATAAGGTTGACGGCATTAGAAATGTTTTGATAAAAGAAGATGATTCTAATCATGAATTAGTTTTCGATATTGACAGAGATTTGGTATCAAAGATGGGTATCAATATAAATACAGTTGCAAATATTATAAGAACTTCTTTCAGCGGCACAACAGCTAGCAAGATGACATTAGATAATTCTATATATGTAGATACTGATATAATAGTGCGTTTGGAAGATACAAATAGAGATAGTGTTTCAAGTATTCAGAAGATGATGATACCTACAAAAAACGGCATAGTACCTATTTCATCATTAGTAGATATACATAGAGGAACAGGTCCTATAGAAATAAACCGTAAAAATGATAAAAGAATTATAGAGATAAATGCTAGTTCTTTCGGAAGACCTATAAATGAAATTATATAAGATATAAGAAAAGAGCTTAATAATATATATATACCAAGCGGATTTTCAGTTAATTTTTCAGGTGATTATGAGGATATGCAGGAAGCATTTATTCAGCTTATTGTATCTTTGATAATGGCTTTGGTATTTGTATATGCTATTATAGCAGGTCAGTTTGAATCGTATATTACTCCTTTCGTCATATCTTTGGCAGTCCCTTTTGCATTATTCGGGGCTTTGATATTTCTTTATTTAGGCGGTCAAACTTTAAATGTTTACAGCGGAATAGGTATAATAATGCTTGTAGGTATAGTGGTTAATAACGGTATAGTTTTGATAGATTATATGAATAAGGTTGTGCTTGAAAAAAATATAAGCTGGGACAGTGCCGCTTTGGAATCATGCAAAAGAAGATTAAGACCAGTACTCATGACATCATTAACTACAATACTAGGTCTTCTTCCTATGATATTTGAAGTTGGAAATGGAAGCGAAATGTACCGACCTTTAGCTATAGCGGTTTGCGGAGGATTATTATTTTCTACTATGTTTACACTTATAATGATACCTTCTGTATATTCAAGCTTTAGAAACAGATTTAATATAAAAATAAGAAACGATTGATTAAATTTATAACTTTTTTCTAATTCCCGCCCTCTAAATTTGAAAACTTAACTTTGTTATAAGCACTTAATTTATTTTCATTGCTGAATATATCAAAAGAACACCCGCCCAAGCGTTTTTTAAATTTTATAACTTTTTTCTAATTCCCGCCCTCTAAATTTTAAAACTTAACTCTGTTATAAGCACTTAATTTATTTTCATTGCTGAGTATATAAAAGAACACCCGCCCAAGCATTTTTAAATTTATAACTTTTTTCTAATTCCCGCCCTCTAAATTTTAAAACTTAACTTTGTTATAAGCACTTAATTTATTTTCATTGCTGAATATATCAAAAGAACACCCACCCAAGCGTTTTTTAAATTTTATAACTTTAAAAGCACGCGGTAAGCATAATTTTAATTTATAGTAGTATTATGTAATTATTGACTAGCTTTATTTATAGATCTAACGCGTGGTTTAAAATATTTTTTACATATATATACATAAACAATATTGAGAATTATTATAAATCATTATTCATTAATATTTTATGCCCCCCTTTACAAAATATATTGTTTTTGTATAATTAAAAAATAATTACAAGCAGTGAAGCAGTAAAGTAGTAAAGTTATGATAATAAAAGAATTAGTCTCTATATTAGTACCAGTATATAATATAGAAAAAGAAATAGAAAAAAATATTAATATACTTATAGATAAAGTTTCTCCGTTTTTGATGAACTTTGAAATAATTATTTCTGATGACGGAAGCAGCGATAACTCTAAAGAAGAAATAAAAAAATTATGCTTAAACTTTCAGCAAAATAATAAAAACTCAAACTTAAAAAATATAATAGGAGTTTATGCAATAGAAAATCAGGGAAAAGGTCATGCTTTAAAAAGAGCATGCGAAGTTTCTAATGGCGAGTATATAATATTCTGCGATGGGGATATGGAAATAGATCCTTCGCAGCTTGAAAACTTTTTTTCTATTATGCAAAAAGAAAATGCTGATGTTGTTATAGGCTCTAAAAGACATAAAGATTCTGTAGTTAATTATTCTAATATAAGAAAATTAATATCTTTTATATACTTTATGTTTGTTAAAATATTTTTTCACCTTCCTATACAGGATACTCAGACTGGGCTTAAATTATTTAAAAGAGATGCTATTATAAATATTTTTCCAAGAATATTGGTAAAGGCTTTTGCTTATGATTTGGAAGTTTTAGCAGCATGCAATTCAAATGGGAAAAAAATAGTATCAGCTCCAGTTATAGTTAATCCCAATAGGCATTTCGGATTTATTAAGTTTTCAATATTATGGAGAACTTTTATTGATACTTTGGCAATATTTTATAGGCTTAATATAGTACACTTTTACAGAGATTTATTTTCTGAACTTAAAGAAAAGCCTCTTGTAAGCATCATAATACCTTTAAAAAAAATTAATGATTATATAAAAGAAGAAACACGGTATTTACTTGAGCAAATATATAGCAACTTTGAAGTGATAATACTTCCAGATAAATATACTGATGATGAGATTAATATAGAATTATTCAAAGATGACAGAATAAAAATTATAGAAACAGGCGAGCTTCCTCCTGCTATAAAAAGAGCAATTGGAGTGAAAAAATCAAAAGGAAGTATATTAGCATTTTTAGACGATGATACATACCCAGAAAAAGATTGGCTTTTAAATGCATTGAGAGCTATGGAGAGTAAAAAAGTTTATGCACTCGGAGGACCTGCTGTTAATACCAATAAAGATAATTTCTCAAAACAGATAAGCGGACTTATTTACAGTTCAACACTTATGAGCGGAAAGCATAAAGCAAGATATATACCAGATAAGGTGCAGTATGTTAATGATTATCCAAGCTGCAATTTTATTATCACAAGAGAGCTTTATGATAGGGTAGGAGGCTTTGACAGCGAATATTGGCCTGGTGAGGATACCATACTTTGCAACAATATTATGAAAGCGAATGAAAAAATATTATATACTCCAGAAGCATTAATATATCATCATAGAAGAGATTTATTTTTCGGACATTTCAAACAGCTTAAAGGTTATGCTTGGCATAGAGGATATTTTGTAAAAAGGTTCGGAGGTAATTCTTTAAGTTTATCATACTTTATACCTTCATTATTTTTACTCTACACTATATTTGTACCTTTTGCCTTATATTTTGATTTGCCTAAACTTTTAAACAATTATATACCATCTATTAATAAAAATATATTTTTGGCTTTGCTGCTTTTTCCTCATAGTTTTTATTGTTTATGTCTGATAGGAAGCTGGATTAGTACATTATCGCCTATAAAAGGTTTTTGTAAGGCTATAGGTATATTTTTGTCTCATTTGACTTACGGCTTTTTCTTTATAAAAGGTTTTATATCTGGTTTTATAAAAAAATAAATGTTATTTATTATTCTAAATCCATAAATGATAATTCCATTTTACTTATTATATTATTAATAGCTGCAATTTGTTCATTGCTTATAGTGTAGTCATTAGGGTTTGTTTTTATTTTTTCTAGTAATTCTACTGATGAAACAAATAATGCTTCGCTTAAAGCATCATCAAGTACGGCACCTGAATATAGTAATTCTTTTATTTGAAGAGAATTGTTTAAAAGACTATTATCGTCCAAATTTGAAATGATATTTGCTAACTCTTGATTAATTGACATAAATAAATCCTTTTTTACATACTATATTATAGTAGTATATAAAAATAAATGCCTAAATCAAGTTTTTATACATATATCAGCTATTTAAAAAGTTTACAGCCCAATTAGCCATAAGTTCTGATGGCATATTAAGTTTGCTTTCATCTATTTCAAATTTACTATTATGATTTGGAATTTTTTTATCAGTAACAGTTGAAAATAATGCAAAGCAGCCTTTAATTTCTTTTGTATAATAAGAAAAATCTTCTCCAGCCAAACTAGGTTTATAATATTTATTCCATACAGCATCTTTTGAAAATATTTTTAAAGCTTCATTTTTTATACCCTCTGTTATTTCTTTGTCATTATATGTAACGCAGGAATATTCTATTATATTTATTTCAGCTTCACCTCTCATTGACTCTGCTATAAGTTTTGATTTTTCTTCTATTCTTTTTATAAAAAACTCACGTACATCATTGCTGAAAGTTCTTATGGTTCCCTCTATTTCTACTGAATCGGGTATAATATTAAATGCACTTCCTCCGTTAATTTTGCAAAGAGATAGTATAACAGTTTCACTTGCCTCTATTTCTCTAGTAATTATTGTTTGAAGGGCGTTTATTATTTCAGCCGCCATAACTATAGGGTCTGCCCCAGCATGAGGATAAGCCCCATGTGTTCCTTTTCCTTTTATTTTAATAACTATTTTATCAGTAGATGCGAGTATAGGTCCTTCCTGTATAACAAAAACACCGTTAGGAGCTTCTGGAGCAAAACTTCCTACATGCACTCCAAATATTGCTTCTACATCTTTGAGAGCATTTTCTTCTATCATTATTTTAGCACCGCTTCCAGTCTCTTCTCCAGTCTGAAATAAAAACTTAATATTTCCTTTAATTTCATCTATATTATCATTAAGTATTTTGCAGGCTCCTAAAAGAATGGCAGTATGAGCATCATGCCCGCAGGCATGCATATTACTATTGCTGGATTTGTATTCAAAATTAGTTTCTTCTTTTATAGGCAAAGCGTCCATATCGGCACGTAATGCTGCTGTTTTTGTATTATTTTCGCCTGTTATATATGCTATTATTCCAGAGTCTTTTTTATTTTCTTTGTATTTAATATTTTTAAAGTTATTGAGTTCATTTATTACAAACTCTTTCGTTTTTGGCAGATAATTTCCTATTTCTGGTATAGTATGAAGAAGTCTTCTGCATTTTATTATATAATCTAGTATTTCTTTAGAATCGTATTTAAGCATAAAAATATTTCCTTTATTTATAACTATGAATTATCGTCAGATATAGGTATTTATTAGAGTTATTTTTATATAAGTTTATACCTAAATAAATATAATTTGTCAAAAATAAATTTTTAAATTTTAGTATTTGTGTGGACTAGCCCTACGAAGTACACAGTCGTGCCCGCTCTGCGTGCCTTTGGCAACCCCAGTTCTTTTGTGACGCCTGTCCGTGCTGTAGGCAGGTGTGCCACATACGAAGACGCCTGCGGCGAGAAGCAGGCACAGCCCACCCGCTCTGCGTGCCGACGAAGTCCGCCTGTGGTGTCGGCAGCGAAAGGCTATATTTCAGGCTAAATTTAGCAATTTATTCTACATATAAAATATAATTAGTACTATTTAGTATTATTTTTATACTTGCACTTTCGCGAAGCGTGCCGACGAAGTCCGCCTGCGACAGAAGGAAGTACTGTTAGGTATGGCGTGCGGCGGGAAAAATAACAACAAAAAATTGACAAACTTAAAAATTTTCAGTATATATTGTTGCAGATAAGTATGTATGATTAATAGTTCCATTATATATAAAATTAGTTTTTAAATAGGTATAATATATAATAAACATTATAATACATTTTTGCACGGGTGCCAAACATATTGCATTTAAGTATTCCTTAATTTCTTAAAGTATAACATAGGAGTATCATAATTTAAAGCTGAATGTATGCGTTTATAATTCCAAAAATTATTATATTTTCTTAATTTTTGATTAGCTTTCTCTAAAGTTAATTCACTATTACAAAAGTCATAAAATTCTTTTTGGTCTAGATTATGTGTACTTTCAACTACGCCATTGTACCAAGGACTAGCAATAGGACTATAAACTCTTTTAATATGCTTCTTCTTACAAAATATATCTAAGGGGTGTTCTTTCTCAAATAAAAGTTTTCGGTAAGTAAATTCTGTGCCATTGTCTGTTTGAATACAATGAACGCGAAATGGGAAATATTCCAGCATACGTTCAAGAAAATTAATAGTGCTTTCTGGTGTTTTTTCAGAATATAAATATCTAAAACTTATTTTAGTAGCAATATCTACAGCAGTAAACTGGTAATAGCGTATTTCTCCAAAAAAAGCATATTTTACATCTATTTGAACCTTTTCACCTGCTTCTTTTATATAAATAGCATGCTTTCCTTTATGTTTCTTTCTTATTTTCCTTTTTTTCTTTTGATACAAGTTATATTCTTTTAATATAGTTTCGATAGCCGTAGTCCCTATTTTGATATTTTCTTTTTCTAAGAATTTCTTTATTTTGGTTTTACCATATTTATATTTCTTTCGTATTTCAACGACCTTATTAATAATATTTTTAATTTTATTAGGACTATTTTTAGGTTTTCTGCTCTTTTTTTTATTATACCTGTTTCTTTGAATTTCTTCTTCCAATTTTTAAACTAAAAAATGTGCAATAATATATGGCTCTTAAATAAATAATTAAAGCATTATTACTTGACTTATAATATTTTTTGTGTATAATAGCGGATATCTATAAAAATAATAAAATTTGTCGCCGGATAAATTTGTTTAAAACGTTTGTATTCATACCGTAGGCCTTAGAAAGTATGAACACAAACGTTTTTTTTGTATACAGAGGATATTTTATGAATAATATACTTCATTTATTTATTAAATATGTATCATTGAATGTACTTGGTATGATAGGATTATCATGTTATATACTTGCTGATACTTTTTTTGTTGCCAGAGGAATAGGTCCTGATGGAATAACAGCTTTAAATATAGCTATACCTATTTATAATTTAGTTAATGGAATCGGACTAATGCTTGGTATGGGTTCGGCTACTAAATATGCTATATTAAAAACTCAGAACAAAAATAATGAAGCTAATATTATATTTACTAATTCTTTAATTTATATATCAATAATATCTGTTTTATTTATTATTGTAAGTATTTTATTTACACCATATATAGTATATATTTTAGGTGCTAGAGATAATATACATAGTATGACAAATACATATATAAAGATGATACTTTTATTTTCTCCTATGTTTATGCTTAATAATGTACTTTTGGGATTCGTGAGAAATGATAATCACCCAAAGCTAGCCATGATTGCTATGCTTGTCGGAAGTTTATTTAATGTAGTTTTTGATTATATATTTATATTTCCTTTGAACATGGGGATATTTGGAGCTGTACTTGCAACTGTATTCTCTCCAATTGTCAGCATATTAATATTATCGGTATTGTTTATTAAAAAGAAAAATACATTTTCTATTGTAAAGCCTAACATTAGTTTTAAGAAATTTTTTGAAATATTATCTCTTGGAGTATCTTTTTTGATAACAGAATTATCATCAGGTTTTGTTATGATAGCTTTTAATATAATAATATTAAATATCGCAGGTAATGTAGGAGTTGCAGCTTATGGTATAACAGCGAATATAGCATTAGTAATTATAGCAATATTCACTGGAATAGGTCAGGGCATACAGCCTATTATAAGCATGAATTATAATAATAAAATGAATATAAATAAAATATATAAATATGCTTTGGTTTTATCGTCCGGCATTTCTATTTTAGTTTATATAATCACTTATGTATTTGCAAATGAAATAACTTCGCTTTTTAATAGGGATAATATTAAAGAGCTTCAAAAAATATCAGTTAATGGACTTCGTATATATTTTACAGCATTTATATTTGTAGGCTGTAATATTATTACTTGTGTATACTTTTCTGCTATGGATAAATCTAAACCATCATTTATAATATCTATATTAAGAGGATTTATATTTATAATGCCCTCAATATTTATTTTATCATCTATTTTTAATATGACAGGAGTATGGCTTTCTTTTCCAATATCTGAAATTTTAACAAGCATTTTTTCTTTTATATTTTTTATCAGTTTGAATAGGCATAAAAGATACTCAAACTGACTGTTTTTTCTTACTAAAAGATAATGATTTCATTAAAGAAAAAAATATGGAGTTTGAAGAAAAGCCTAATGGAAATTTAGTTTCAAGCAAAATAATAAATTTTGAAAAAATATATTATATAGCTTATAGTTACATAAAATATTAATTCAAATAATTTTATCAATATAAAAGGGTTAAAAACAATTAAGCTTTAACCCTTTATTAAATATTATATAATTTATAATATCTCTACAACTAAAGCAGTACCCATACCGCCGCCTATACAAAGAGTGGCAAGTCCTCTTTTATTTCCTCTTTTTTTCATTTCATATAAAAGAGTAGTAAGTATTCTAGCACCTGAAGCACCTATTGGGTGTCCTAAAGCTATAGCTCCTCCATTAACATTAACTATATCCATGTTAAATTTTAACTCTCTTGCAACAGCTATTGACTGAGCTGCAAATGCTTCATTGCTTTCTATTAATTCCATGTCTTCAACTGTAAGATTAGCCATTTTTAAAGCCTTTCTGCTTGCCTCTATAGGTCCTATCCCCATTATTCTAGGTTCAACGCCATGTGTAGCATATCCCAATATTTTAGCCATAGGCTTAATTCCTAATTCTTCCGCCTTTTCTTTAGACATTACTACTAAAGCAGAAGCCGCATCATTAATACCAGAAGCGTTTCCAGCTGTAACAGTTCCGTCTTTTTTGAAAGCAGGTTTTAATCTTGCTAAAGTTTCCATAGTTGTACCAAAAATAGGATGTTCATCAGTATCAACTACAATTTCTCCTTTTTTAGTTTTTATTGTGACAGGTACTATTTCATCTTTAAATCTTCCGCTTTTTATTGCAGCTTCTGCTCTGTTCTGACTTCTGCATGCAAACTCGTCCTGTTCTTGTCTTGTAATGCCCCATTGTTCTGCTATATTTTCAGCAGTAACTCCCATATGATAATGCTCAAAAGCACAAATAAGAGCATCATTTAAAAGAGTGTCCTGCATCTTAGTTTCACCCATTCTTGCCCCCATTCTCATACCTGTTGAAGTGTAAGGAGCCATACTCATATTCTCAGTACCTCCAGCAACAACTACATCAGCATCTCCAGCTTTAATCATCTGTGCCGCCATTGATACTGCTCTAAGTCCGGAACCGCATAATATATTTATTGTTAATGCAGGCTTATCTACAGGTATACCAGAATTAACAGAGATTTGTCTTGCTGCATTAGGAAGAAGGGCTGACTGTATAACACATCCGAAATAAGTTTCATCAACCTGTTCTGCTTTTATATTTGCTCTTTTTAAAGCCTCTTTTACTGCTATAGTTCCTAATTCAACAGCTGATACATTAGAAAATGAACCTAAAAATTTACCTATAGGCGTTCTAACCGCACTGGCTATAACTACTTCTTTCATATTTTTTCTCCTTAAATTATTTAATATCAACTGCAATATAGTATAATATTTAAAAACTAATTTTACAAGTTTATTTATGTTTTTATTATAATAATTTAATAATGCACAAAACCCAATGAATCAAAATGTACTTCTTTATTGTTACTATCTATAAACTTTATAAAGTCTTTAGAATATTCTTTTACCTTACCGATTTTTATTAAATTATTTTCTTCAGGTATTTCATCTTTGGAAGTGAAAATAACAGCATAATCTTCCCCGCCAGTAAGAATGGATTTTAATACTTTATTTTGTCTGATTTCTAAACTTTCTTTATCAAAAAATCTATTAACTAAAAACCAATTGGAAGATTCGTATATTTCTATAGTTTTATTAGAGTTCTCAGCGATATGAGAGGCGTCCTGCAAAAGTCCGTCGCTTATATCTATAGAAGAGTTTATTTTGTATTTGGTTATAATTTCCTGCCATTTATCATAAAAAAGTGTCGGTCTTAAATGCGTTTTTATACTTTCATCGTTATAATCATAATTGCCTTCTAAAAGTTTTTTAAGTCCTAAATCACTTTCTCCTACAAAGCCTAATACATAAACATTATCATCTATTTGAGCATTGCTTCTAAGTATAGATTTATTTTTTTCTATAATGCCTATCAATGTTATAGATATAAAAAAATAATCATTAGAGCTTGTAGTATCTCCTCCAGATATTTCTATGTTATAAGGTTTGCATGCCTCTAAAAAACCTTTGTACCATTCTAGTATATTTTCATCATTGATTTTTTTGGGTATTGAAAGCGATACGAATGCATTTTTTGGATAAGCTCCTTTACATATAATATCGCTTATATTTGCCTGAGCTGACTTATATCCTACATCATAAAAAGAGTAATATTTTAAAGAGAAATGTATATTTTCTACTAATATATCAGAAGTCACCAAAATATCTTTATGATGGCTTATATCTTTTATAACAGCACAGTCATCGCCTATATTTATATTATTTGTGTTTTTATACTCTGTTAATTTTTTTATTTTTTCTATAAGTTTGAACTCTTCCATAGTAGTACGTTTCCGATTTTTAAGTTTGACTTATTATAGCATATGCTGAAAACTTTTAAATTATAACATCATAAATATTTCTAGTTTCAAGCACTTTTACTCCAACTTCATATTCACGGATATATTTAGCAAGTCTGTATCCGTTTATTAGTATTATTTTTATATCTTTTAATTCTTCTGCAACCTTTTTAGCCTGCGGTGTATAATCAGAAGTTGTTATAAATATTCCTCTGTTTATACCATTAACATTTTTAAGCCCATGAGCAAATTTTGTTATTTCAGTATCATTAACTTTATTATTTTCTTTATAGCATTTGCATTGCACACCTATAATATCAAAACCGAATTTATCCATAGTAAGTGTACCGTCTATTCCTCTGTCTCCGCTTCCTCCAGTTCTATACTTTCTACCATAACCCATTTTTTCAAGCAGTTCCAAACATATATTTTCAAATTTAGTACCTTTATCAACAGAGCTTTCTCCCATATACTGAAGCCTATCAAGTATATCTTTCTCTACGCTTTCATAATACTCTTCAATGCTTTTTTCTATCTCGTTTCTGTTTTCATCTTCTTCTATCTCTTCTATTTCGTCTATATCATTATTTGAATTGTTTTTGCAGTTTTCTAAATATGGTGTTTTTTCTTTTAAAGTTTTGAAGTCAAAGTTTGGATTTTCTTCATAGAATTTTTTACCGAAGTCAGTTATTTGATAAACTCCCTTATCTACATTTTCTATTAACTGAGCTTTTTTTAATACGACTAAAGACCAGTGAATTCTCGAATTAAATTTATTATAACCATTTTTAGTTATCATATTGAAATCTTCATCAGATGTATTGGTATACTCTTTTAATTTATCGTATGTATCTTTTCTATGCATTGGTTTATTTATTTCATAAAAAAATTTTAATACATATTTATCATAGTCTCTATATTTTAAAAGTGCCATAATTAAAAAAACTCCTCTATTTACAGAAAATCATACTTTAATAAGTCTTTTTTTACAATAAGGTATATTTGATTTTAGAAGTTTTTTAATTACTTGTTTCAAAACTCAAAATAAATGATGATACTGTTTTAATTTTTAATGCTTTTATTTTATAAGCGGAGTTTTAGTATATACCTAAACAATTACAATTTGTCAAAAAATTAATTTTTTAAATTTTGATATTTGTGGGGCTTTGCCCCACACCCCAGTTCTTTTATTGGTATAAAAGAACCAAAAGAACTGCATTTTTGGCCTAAATTTCGGGTATTACCATACATTTAATACATATTTTTAAAATATAAAGTTCTAGCAATTACATTTTTTGCAACTTTTTTGTGCGGCAAAAAAGTTGATAATTTTTGTATAATGTGCACCAATTTACAAAATAAAATTGTTCCAGTATATACCTAAACAAATACAGTTTGTCAAAAAATAAATTTTTAAATTTTGATATTTGCGGGGCTTTGCCCCACACCCCAGTTCTTTTGTTGCCACAAAGAAGCAAAAAGGCTATATTTCTGGCTAAATTTTACAATTTATTCTATATGTAAAACATAATTAGTACTATTTAGTATTATTTTTAGACTTGCACTTTTTGCAGCTTTGACGAAGTCCCCCTGCGACCAAGTACTGTTAAGTATGGGGTGAGACTAAAAAAAGTTGATAATATACTAAAAATTGTTAAATCTATAAAAAAAAAATTTTATTACTAATTTTATCTACTAATCTACTTAAAGTTTATTAATTAAAAAAATAGGCTTTACTATTATTTTTTGTTAATAACAGCAAAGCCTTTAAAATTATTTTATAAAAAACTTATAAATTACTTACCAGCTGCATTTATAGTATCATAATTTGCAAAATCATCTCTGCTTTCCAAATCTTTTTGCTCATAATCTTTAAGAGGTATTTTATTTCTTATAGCAGCATAAACTGTAGGTACTATAACAAGAGTAAATGCTGTTGATAATAAAAGCCCTCCAAGTATAGCAAGAGATAAAGGCTGATACATTTCATTTCCGCTTCCGCCTGATAATGCCATAGGCAAAAGTCCAAGTATAGTAGTGAGTGTTGTCATAAGTACTGGTCTCAAACGTCTAGGTCCAGACTCTAATGCGGCCTCATCACCGCTTATACGTTTTTCATGCATAAGCTGATTCATATAGTCTATAAGTACAATACCATTATTTACTACAATACCTATTAATACAATAAATCCTATACCGCTATATACACTCAAAGTTTGACGTCCTATAAAGAGTGCTATTAAAGAACCTGCAAACCCAAAAGGAATTGCTAGTGCTATAACGAAAGGTGCTATGAAAGATTCAAACTGACTTGCCATTATAGCATAAACCAATACCAATGCTAATATCAAAGCCTGAAGAAGCTGTAAGAAAGCGTCATTCATATCTTCAAAATCTCCTGTATAATTGATATTAAATCCTGAAGGAATAAATACTTCCTGTTTTATTTTTTCCTGTACATCTGTCATTATTTCGCTTAAGGCTCTGTTATATCCTGAGGCTTTTATAGTAGTTATTCTAGTACTGTCTTTTCTCTCTATCTCTGTAGGTCCGTAGCTTTTTTCAACAGTGGCTATAGAAGATATAGGAACTATGCCGCTTGTAGTAGGTATCATAAGTCTTGATATATCGTCTATATTTAATCTGTCTGGCTCTCCTAATTGAACATTAACATCTATATCTGTAACATCAGAATTGGCAGGAGTCATAGTTGTAGCAGTAGTTCCTGCAAAACTAGTTTTAATAATATTTGCTATAGTGTTTACATTGATACCCATTTTGGCAGCTATTTCCCTATTAACATATATTTTAAGCTCTGGATTGGAGTCATCTCTGCTTAATCTAGGCTCTCTTATACCTTCTATATCCGATATTACATTTATTATATTATTAGCTATTTCTGTAGCTTTATCCAAATCATCGCCTACAAGTTCTATCTCTATTTCATTTCCTCCTGTTCCTCCGTTTCTTCCTCCGCTATTTATTGCTGAAGTTGTTATGGCCGCTATATTAATCTGAGCAGGATAAGAAACTAAAGCATTTCTAGTAAACTCTATATATTCATCAACTGATTTTTTTCTTCCCTCGCTTTTATCTCTTAACTGCACTCTTATTTCTGCTTTATTTTCATCAGAACCTGATTGTACTCTTGACTGCATTCTGTCAAAATCTTCTCCTATAAGATTCTGTATATCGCTTTCCATTCTAGTAACAAATGACTGTGTCTGCTCTGATTTTGTTCCTACCGGCATTTCTACATCTATCTTAAACTGACCTTCATCTGAAGTAGGAAATCCCTCTTTACCTATAAAAGTTAAACCTAATGCTATTATTACAAGTACAACAGACAATGAAGAAATTAATACTTTCTTTTTATGTTTTATAGAATAATGAAGCACACTAGAATATAAATTATTAACTCTGTCATGAAAGTTTTTATTAACAAAATTTTCTATAGGTATTAAGAACTTAGTTTTTTTATTTGTTACAAGCCTAGCTCCAAGCATAGGAACTATTGTAAGAGCTACAAATAATGATCCTATCATAGAAACTGTAACTGTAATACATAAATCTCTGAATAATTGTCCAGTCTGCCCTTCTACAAAAAGAAAAGGTAAAAATACCGCTATAGTTGTAAGTGTAGAAGCTGATATGGCAAGTGCCACAGAAGAAGTACCATTTATAGCTGAAGAATATTTACCGTATCCGTTATTTCTATAGTAAAATATATTCTCTAAAACTACAATGGAGTTATCAACCATCATACCTATACCTAAAACAAGTCCAGACAATGAGATGATATTTAAAGTAATGCCCATAAAATACATTAATGTGAATGTGATTATTATAGATATAGGAATAGAAATAGCTATTATAGAAACTGTTTTTATATTCCATAAATAAAGCATTAATATAATAACTGCAAATAATCCGCCCTGCCAAGCTGTATCAAGTACTCCGTTTATAGATTCATTTACATTGTCTGCATTATTAAAAAGTATCTCATATTCTACACCTTCTGGAAGAGTAAGATTTGCAAGCTGTCTTTGAACTGCTTTAGATACATTAACAGTATTTCCACCAGACTCTTTATTTACAGATACTGATATTGCAGGCATACCGTTAATCTTTACTATCTCTGAATCATCACTGTATCCCTGATAAACTCTGCCTATATCTTTTAATTTTATAGGAGTATCATTTGTTTTTAATGCTACAACAGTATTTTCTATATCTTCTACTGTGGTAAACTCTCCCATAGTTCTTAAAGTATATTTATAAACTCCTTCATAAGTTTCACCTCCTGATAAGTTTTGATTCTCACTTGAAAGAAGAGAAACTATACTATTAATATCTATTCCGTAAGCATGAAGTCTATTCAAAACCAAGTCTACTTTCATCTCGGTTTTAAGTCCGCCTCTAATCTCTGCCCTTGCCACTCCTGAAGCCTGCTCTATTTTATTTAATATTTGATTATCTATTAAAGTGTATAATGCTCCTAAATTATCAGTACCGAAAAAGGCTATTTCCATAACCGGCATCATATCAGTAGAGAATTTAAATACCGTAGGACTATCTGCATCATCTGGAAGAGAATTTTTTATTCCGTCTATTGCCTCTCTTACATCTGCAGTAGCAACAGCCAAATCAGTACCCCAGTTAAACTCTATAAACACGCTTGACTCACCCTCTTGTGAAGTAGAAGTTATTGTATTAATATCGCTTACTGTAGCAACTGCATTTTCTACAACCCTAGTTACAGATTTCTCTACCTCTTCTGGTCCTGCATTCTCATATTCTGTTCTTACAGTTATATAAGGAAGCTCCATATCTGGCAGGAAATCTACTGCTAATTTGCTTAAACTTACAAAACCTAATATCAATACTGCTATCATACACATAAAAACCGCCACGGGTCTTTTTACTACCAATTCTATAAAATTTCTCATTCGCTTTTCACCCCTAATATTAAATATATAGCATACAATCTATTTTTTTATTTTATTATTTATTTAGTCTTTAGACGAATAAAATAAAAAAAAGTTTTAAACACATACATTTTATATGCTGAAATTTTGTATATATATACAGTGTATAATAAATAATTATAACCTAAACAATTATATTTATCAATTTTGCAGACTTATTTCAAAACTAATTTTATTTATAATACCATCACCTCAAATACTAAATAGTCAAATACATTTAATGATAATACTAAAAATCAATCTGAAATATTCTTTAATATGCTAATAATCATAGATATAGATAAAATTATAGTAATTAATATAAGAATAATATTAAGGACATTATAAACTTCAGTATTAAAAGTGCCTATATACTTTATTATAACAAGTAAAACTCCTACAAATCCTCCAAACATACCGTATAATTTAAGTCTAGTTAAATATTTCTTTGCAAAAGAATTAAATACGTCATGTATATTTTTAGCATTCATCTTATCTATCTCTTCTTTTGTAATAGAAGAAAAATCTATTGCCTCTATAATTAAATTAATATCATCTTCAGCACAATTAATAATCAAATTAAGAAAATAATATTTTAATTTATCATCTATAAGAAAAGGCATATCATTTCTAAGTTTTGAAACTATTTTTTTTATCTCTTCAGATATACTTGAGTTTATATATTCATTTTTATCTAAATCATCAAGAATGTTATAAATAGATTTTATAAAGTTGTTCAAATCAATTAAATTATCATCATTTGATATATAAAGTAAAACACTCTCTATATCTGAGTATTTAAAAATATCTTTTAATATATCATCAAAATATTTTTCTATATTCAAACACTCTTTTATAGTAGCAGGATATAATGAGCTTTCTATATAATTTTTAATATCTTCTGTAACTTTATCTCTGTTATTATAAATATTGATGCATAATTCTCTAATGAGTTCATAAAAATAAATATCAGTGTTTTCCAAAAAGGAGTGAGTATACTTTTCTATCAATTTAGAATCTATATTCTTAACAGAAAAATCAAATAACTTATCAAAAACATTTAGTATCAAATCCTGATTATTATTTATAGTGTCATTTAAATATTTTCTTAAGCTATTTTCTTCATAAAGTTTTTCATTATTATTTCCTATAAAATAAGAAACATTTTTAGATAAAATATTTTCATCTAAAAAATTAAAACTTATATTCATAATATCATATTTCATATCATCAATAAAAATAGGAATCTTTTTATTAATTAAATTTAATATTATTCTGTCTGTCAAATCTATAACCAAATCATTTTTTAATGGAATATCTTTTATAATTGTTTCTCTTATCTCATACCTATTTTCTAATAATGTTTCATTTAATTTTTTACTCATCATAGAAAATATAAACTCACTATTAGACTTTACAAGGTTTACAATCTCTCCTCCAAACATTTCTTTTATTTTTTTACTGCTGTTTTTTGATATCTCATCATCAAGAAAATATATAACAATATAAAATATTCTCTCTCTTACAGAATTTGAATTAATAGCTTTTAGAGCATTTAAAACTATTATATTTTTAAATTTGCTTAAATCTTTTATATTATCTCTTATTATATTTTTTATAATGTCTTTTAAGTTTATAATATTAATATTAGAGAGTGATGATTTTAATACTGAAAATATATTATTATTTATATAATTTATTAATATTTCTTTATTATTTTTTATAATATTATAGAGATAATTATTTTTGATAATCAAATCAATAATACCAGTCTTTATAAAATCAATATTATTAGTTATAATACCATTAATACTTTCTTTTAAATATGCAAATATATTTAATTTATTTATTTTATCATCTTCAAGCATATAATTAAAAAACTTTTTATAATTATCTTTTATCAAATTATCTTCTATATCTTTTTTATTTTCTAAAATATTAATAATACCCTCTTTTTCCATAAGCCTGTCATTAACAAAATCAGACATTGAAGATGCAAATCTGCTTTTCTCGCATGCAACTGCCCCCCAAAAAACTTTTTTCTTTATGCCGAATAAAGGTTCATAAGGCTTGAATATAGAATAAATAGCAAGAACATTAGTTATAAAGCCTATAAAAGTATATACCAAAGGTTCTGCTATATAATTTAAATATCCTAAAGAAGGATTAAATGAATTAACTGGAAATAAATATGCTGTTAATAGTCCGAATACAAAGCCCAAAAAAGCCCCCAATATATTTATAGGTTCTAATTCCTTACCCATAAAATCATTAGCCATTTTTGCTATTTCATCTTTATCTAATTTGCCCATATTGTTTTTTATTGTTTTTATTACAATAGAATCTATTACTGATGAAATAAAGTCTTTCTCTTTATTTATAAAATTTATTATTGAACTATATGCATTATTATCCAAAAAATTATCTATTTGTTTTTCTTTTTTTATAATTATTTCATTTATATTATAGTCAGAATATTTATCTATAATTGTTTCAAATAAATTAATTATATCCTCATAAACAGAATTATTAAATAAATCATTAATAGTTTTTCCTTTATATTTTAAGTATATATTATATAGATAATCTTCTATACTTGATTTATTTTCTTTAATGATAATACTAATATCAAAGCTATAAAAAAACTTATTTAATGCTTCTTCATCTATAGAATCTATTTTTTTATATATAAGTAATGAAGCCTTGTCAAAATTTGAAACAGCATATTTAATAATCTCTTTTTCCAAAAAGCTGTATAATTCTTTTATCATATAAGAATCGGCTAATGAACTTATATTCATATTCAATAACTTTTCTATCAAAGAATTAGGAAACTCTTTTATATTGAAAATAATAATATCTCTTAAAGTATTTTTTAAAGTCTCTTCATTAACCTCAATACTTTTTAATATGCTTGATATTTTTGTATTATTAAGATAATTTATTATATCATCAGAAACAGCCTTAACTAATTTATTATTATTTTCTTTATATTTTTGGGTATATTCTATAATTTTATTAACTATTTTATATTTTGAAGCTATATCATTTAAAAAAACTTTTCTAATAGCCTTTACTATAAACTGCCAAAAAACTCCGTCTATATTTTCTATTTCTTCATCAACAGCCTCTTCTATAATGCATTCTAATTTTGATTTATTTTCATTTATTATAGGAATTATTATATCTATTAATTTTGGAAGTATATCTGATACTATACCTTTAATTCTATTTGATATATTATGATTTAAAAGTTCATATATTGTTTTATCAGTATTTTTTAACTTTATATAGAGTTTATCTATTACATAATAAATGATATCTTCAAATTCTTTTTTAATTGATAATTCTTTAATAATTTCTTTAATCTCTGAAACGTCATTTACAGAAAATAATTCTTTTATTTTTTTATCAGATAAAGAAGAGAAAAAATCATAAAAAAGATTTTCTATATTTGAATTATCAATTAAAGATATTAATAAACTCTCTATTTTTTTATTATTATTTGAAAGGTTTTTAAAAATATTATCAGCTATCTCTTTTAATATATCTTTATATTTTTCATCATTATTTTTATACATCTTATTTACTGTATTTGATATAAAATGATTATTCTTCTCATAATATATAAAAGATTCTGTAATACTTTTTATAATATGTTTAAATTGACTTTCATCTATTACCTGTTCTAATTTTATATTTTTAGATAATTCATTTAATATTATTGTTATATTTTCGTAAGCATCTTTTTTTATCCAATTTATTATATTATCTTTAGATTCATTAAAACCTATTACATTTTTAATTTTGATATTTGTTTTTGATATTAATTGATTTTTTATTTTCTTAAAAAACTCTTTTATATTTTTTTGAAACTTATCTTTTATTATTTCTTTGTATATAGAATCATAATTTATAATCTTTTTAGAAATCATAATGCTTATTTCATCAATAAATCTGTCTTTTTCTCTAGCTATTATTCCATTATTAGAAAATAACTTTTTTAATGCTATTGTATTTGTGTAATATCCAGCGGCAGCTCCGAGAAAAGCACCTAAGATTAATTGAAAAAACAAATCCATTTTTCTATATACTACTAATTATTTCTCAAAAGATTCTAATTCTTTGCATAGTTTTACAAAATCTTCATAAACAGTTATAGACTGCAAATACCGCAAATCAAGCATATATCCAGAATCAATATGCTTAAAAAATTCTGCATCCCAAAGATCAGTCTGTACAAATCCTTTTTTATAGTCATATTTATAAGGCTCAAACTTAAATGGATATGCTCTGAAGTATTTTACCTTAGCAAAACATAATTTATATATTCTAAATAATATACCTATAGTATCATTTCTATTTAAAAATTTATCAGTAAATATTAAAGTTTTATGCGAGTTTTCTTTCTCCTGATACCATCCTCCTTCCTCTTTTTTTAAATCATATTTTTTTATAATATTATCTTTATCCGATGAATAAAGCGAAGTAAAATCATAATCATACCTCACTTCTTCATTTATAAACTCTACACCTTCGCATACAATATAAAAATACCCGTTTATATCATCAGCCTTAATCTTTACTATAAGAGAAGATTTTTCATCTATGATATTTTTATAATCTTTAATATCATTAAAATCATCAGAAGCATAAAACACATCATACTCATTAGGGCAGGCATTAAAATATTTTGAACATTCTACAAGAGATGCATTTTTAAAAATTATTTCTATACTATGATAACAGCTTAAATCATTGCTGGCAACCATATGCAAATCTTTATCATAACTAGAAATCATAAAATCAAGCCACATATTATCTTTTATAATATTATTTATATTTTTTATTCTTTCTCTTAAATTAATAATATTAATCTCTTCAATATATTTTTGAAATTCTTCCTCCATATATTTAAAATTATTAAATGCTACTTTATCATCATGCTCTAATATTTCTATATATACAGCATCATCTATATAAAAAAGATATTTTTTATTATCATTAAATAATAAATATCCGTTTTCAGTTTCTTTCATTTCAGCATTAATTTTAGATTTTATGTGTCTTATCAAATAAAACATATCATTTTTGATGTTTTCGCTGTCAATGATTTTAATTTTTTTTGATTTTTCATCTAAAGAAATTATTTTATACATTTTTATATCCGAACCCTTTATATTTGTAATTATAATTATTATAGTACAAAAAATTAGTTTTTTAAAGATTAAAAATAAAGTTATTTATAGGAACTTTTATCTTTTTTTATTCGTCTAAAAAGTTAAACTATTGAATTTTATGAGGATTTTATGCATGAAAAAAATAATAATTGCTGCTTTATTATTTGTATTTAGCAGTTTATATGCTGAGGACAATTTTTACATAAATGATAATTCATTAAAAGTTATTCATGATGCGGGAGTTGAAATAAATAAAGAACAAAGAAAAAATATTGATTTAATAGTAAAAAAATATATGCCTTATGTAAGACAATTACTATTAGAAATAAAAGATATAGAATCAAAACTTAATAATGAATATAAAAAAACTGACATTAATTTAGATGTAATAAAGGAATTAATATTTGAAAAAAAGACAAAAGAGGCAGATTTTGACTATATTATAATGTCATGCGACTTGGATATATTAGAACTGTTTTCTAATGATGATATAAAAAGAATAAAATACTATATAATTTTTAAAAAATAGGGGAACTTTTAACAAGTTAATATCGTCTAACTAATTAAAGATAACAGATGATATATAATAAGTAACAGATAAGGAGATTCTATGAAAAAAATATTTTATGCGGTGTCTTTGATATTTGTATTGTCTTTATCTCTTTTAGGACAGCCCGGACCAAAAGGACCTGGACCTCATGGACCAAGACATAGAAGGGGTGCCGAATTTGATAAAAGATTAGGTCATGATCCTTTGCAGTATTTCAGAAAGATAGGTATAACACTTACTGATGAGCAGGCTGAACAGATGTATGATATAGCCATAAGATTTATCAATGAAGATGAACCTATAAGACTCGAAATAGAAAGAATAGATAATGATATAAGAATGGAGTTGATGAAAGAAAATACTGACAGAAATATATTAAAAGAACTAATAAGAAGCAAAAAAGAGCAGGAAGCCTTGAGAGATTATTTAAGGATAGTGAGAGATTTGGATATAATAGATGTACTTACTCCGTACCAAAAGGCTTTATTAAATAAAAAAATGCAGTAAAATAGGTTTATAAGGTATGAGCGGTGCTGAAATTATGGCGTATGAAGATAATATAGAAGCTTTTAAAGCAGGTAATGAAGAAGCTTACAAAGAGCTTGTAGAAATGTATAAAAAACCGCTGTTTAATTTGGTTTATTCTATAATTTCAAACAGCGAAGAAGCTGAAGAGGTAGTGCAGGACGTTTTTGTAAGTTTCTATATAAAAAGAGAAAGTTTTGAAGGCAGAAGCAAAATATATACTTGGCTTTACAGAGTATCTTTTAATAGGGCAGTGGATCATATAAGAAAAAGAGAAAGAGAGAAAAAATATAGAATAAAAGAATACAGAAACTCTGAAGTGCAGGAGTCCGACAATGATAATAGTATAAATAAGATTATATTAGCAGAAGCATTATCAAAACTGGAAGATGATTTTCGTATACCGCTTATGATGGCAGAATATGAAAATTATTCTTATAATGAAATATCTGAAATACTGGACTTGCCTGTTAATACAGTGAGAACCAGAATATTCAGAGCTAGGAAAAAACTTTTATCTATTATGAAAAAGATGGGGGTGACTTTATGAAAAACAATCATGAATATTATGAAATGCTCATAAGCAGATATAAAGACAATGATTTAGATAGTAATGAAATATTTGAAATGGAAAAACATCTATCTTCATGTAAATCATGTCAGAAGTTTAAAGAAGAGCTTGATTCTATGTCATCTATACTGTGCGGAAGAAAACCTATAGTAGTGCATAAAAAGAAAATGTTTAATAAAAATAAAATAATAGCTTCTGTAGGTTCTTTGGCTGCTGCTTTATTAATATTTGCAGGTGTTAATAGCCTATATAAACAGCCTTCTGATGATAATTCTGCTTTAATAGCATCATCTGATTTGAATAGTTCTTCCTCTTCAATGAAAACAGTTATAGACTATGATATAAGCGATGAAGATTATACACCATTATCAAGCTATTTCAGCTATAGCGGTGAAGAAAATACCGATGAAGGAAGCGGAGAAATATCAATAATGTCAGCTTATATTTATTATATGGGCAAATAAAAAATTAAATAGTTTTAGATAATTGCTTTACAGTTTCAGGCAGTATTCTATGCTCTTCTACAAGTACTCTTTTTTGTAAGGTTTCAGGGGTATCATCTTCTTTTACAGGTACTTTAGCCTGCATTATTATATCGCCGCCGTCTATTACCTCTGTTACATAATGTACAGTACAGCCTGATTCTTTTTCTTTATTTTCAATAACAGCCTCATGCACATGTATGCCATACATTCCCTTTCCTCCATATTTTGGAAGAAGAGATGGGTGTATATTAATAATTTTTCCTTTCCATTTTTTTATAAAATTAGTATCTACTATTGATAAAAAACCTGCTAATACTACCAAATCTATATTATCAAGATGTTTATCTATAGTCTTAAACAAATCATTTTTATGCATTTTTTTATCTATAATAACAGATGATATACCAAATCTTTTAGCTATACTAATACCTTTGCATTGTCTGTCAGCTATAACAATATCAATTTGATAATCATCTTTATCCTGCATCTCTATTAGAGAAAGTAAATTACTTCCTCCGCCTGAAATTAAAACAGCTATTCTAAGCATATTCCGCTCTTACCCTCATCTTCATTTTTTGCAATATAACCAATATCATAAGCCTCTTCATTCATAGCCTCTAAATCTCTTATAATATTATCTTTATCATCTTTGGACGCTATTATAACGAAGCCTATACCCATATTAAAAGTATTATACATCTCTTCTTCTTTTATGTTTCCAAGATACCTTATATAATTAAATATGTTAGGGGTTTGAAAACTATCTTTTTTAATAACTGCTTTATATCCTTTAGCAATAGCACGCGGAACATTTTCTATTAATCCTCCTCCTGTAATATGTGCCATTCCTTTTATATTGTATTTTTCTAATAGAGGAAGAACTTTCTTCACATATATTTTAGTAGGAACTAAAAGAGTCTCACCTATTTTTTCACCTTCAAATACGGCATTATAATCGCGTACAAGTTTTCTTATAAGAGAAAATCCATTGCTGTGAAAACCAGAAGAAGAAATACCTATAACAGCATCGTCTTCAGAAATATTAGATCCGTCTATAATTTTATCTTTTTCAACAACACCTACACAGAAACCAGCAATATCATAATCCCCGTCTTTATAAAACCCCGGCATCTCAGCAGTCTCTCCGCCTATTAAAGCAGCACCAGCCTCATAACAGCCGTCAGCAATACCTTTTACTATTAAACTAGCAGTTTCTCCATTTAATTTACCGCATGCTAGATAATCCAAAAAGAAAATAGGTTTAGCTCCATGACAAAGTACATCATTAACACACATAGCAACAGCATCTATGCCTACTGTATCATACTTTTTCATAGAAAATGCTATTTCAAGTTTTGTGCCTACTCCGTCAGTTCCAGATACTAATACTGGATTATTATATTTACCAAGCTCATACATAGCACCAAAACTTCCTATAGTATTAAGTACATTTGAATGCATAGTTTTGGCAACTACTTCTTTCATAAGAGAGACAGCCTTATAGCCCTCTTCTCTATTAACTCCGCTGTCTGCATAAGAAATACTCATAAATAATTCCCTTAATTTTTAAGATTATTTTTTATTGATGAATAAGATTGATATAGTATACCAATATTTTTTTTATTTACAAGAATAATTTTTTTATTTATAAAAAAAATAGGTATAGAAATAAAAATCTATACCTATTAAAAGCCATATTAATATATATTATTAAAATGCTACACCTACAGCAAGTCTTGGAAGAGGAACAAATCTTATACCATGTGTAAAAGAATATCCGAAATCTAATATAGATATATCTATAAAAGGACGTACAGGCCAATTAGCCCCCATTTTTGTAAACATATCTATCTTAAATCCCATCTCTCCAGAGATATAAAAATTAGCTATAGCACTTTTCTGTTCTTTACCAGCAGAATAATCCCTTCCATTAACTGCTAATATTGTCATACCAACTTTAGGAAGAAGGAAAAATCCATTGTCTTTATCTCTTTTATTGAAATAAAATCTTACCCCAATAGAAGCAGGTATAGCCACAACATCAGCATTATAGAACTTTTCATAATTACTTGTTCCGTTAATAGTTTTTACTCCATTGTAATAACCGCTGAAAGAGTATATACCGAAAGTTGCATCTATTGCCTGTTTAGGTAAATATCTGTAATTGTATGTAAACCTTATACCAAATCCGCCTTTAAATAACTTTTCAGCAGCACCGTTTTTAGGCTGAAATATTAGATTGGCAACACCAGGTAAAGTTACAGCCGAAAATATAGTAGTACCGAAATCTATACCAACAGCATGCTTTACATTTTCATAACTTGCAGCATAAATGACAGTATTAAAGGATAATATTAAAGCAAATATAAATATTATAATTTTTTTCATAATCTAACATCCATTAAAATCTTATACTAACGCCTATTCTAGGGAATAAACCTATTCTTAAATTAGAAATTATTTGAGCCCAGCCAGGAATACTTTCCCAAGCAGGTAAAGGTAATTGAACAAAACCTGCTGTTAAAACACCTAAATTTCCCTGTACTGCACTATATAAATTTCCAGTCCAAGGTCTTACATAATAACCTATTTCTAAAAGCCCTATATCAAGCATAGGTTTAACTCTCCATTCCTTAGTAGGAAATAATTCTATATTCCAGCCAATCTCATAAGAAATATAAACAGCCGCATCAGATACTGACTGACTAGTTTTTATACCAGTTAAGCCATTTTCTGTTTCTATAGTATAGAAAAATGCATCTATTCCTAAACGAAATGCATTATAAAACTGTCTTTTCTTACCATAAAATCTAACACCGAATGTAGCAGGCATAAATACAAATGAAGATTTGAATTTAGTATCAGAAGCAATTACAGCGGCATACTCTCCCTGACCCATAGTATCTAAAAGTTTGCCTGCATTTTCTT
Organism: uncultured Brachyspira sp.; assembly: GCF_949287625.1. GTDB lineage: Bacteria > Spirochaetota > Brachyspiria > Brachyspirales > Brachyspiraceae > Brachyspira. Next base: position 28,470 of record NZ_CASEGO010000014.1, read on the forward strand.
TACTTATATTAAGTGAATATGTACTGCCGTAAATACCTATTCCAGCCTCAAGAGCTATTTGATTATGTACAAATAAGGAATAAGTAACTGAAGGCAAAAACCAAGATGTACCTTTAGCTTCCGCATAATTAAGATAATCACCCATTGTACCAAAATTCACGCCCAAAAAACCTGCTATATGCTTTACATGAGTAAATATTGTATTAACGAGCATAGGAGAAAATACAGATACCCCAGGGTTAAAATTAAGACTTATCATCTGTCTTCCTTTAATCCAGCTGTAATCCTCTCCTGTAACTTCTGTAGACAATGGCAGTCCTTTAGCAAATACAATATTTGACAAACATAATAAAATAAATAATATTATTAAACTCTTTTTCATAATTAACACTCTTAATTAATTTATAATATCTCCATCTTTAAATCCGCCTGAAGATGCTGTTAGTATATTTTTTATCTCTTCATATTTTTCAGGCGGAAGATTAGTACCTGCAAGTATTTCATCAGCATTGCTTAAATCGATATTTTCAGCACCATTTTGCATAACGGTATTAACCAAATTACCAATAACAGCCTCTCCTCCTTCATCATCTAATACATCTAATATGGCATCAACTGCTTTTTTACCTTCCTGATTAAGAGTAACCACAGCAAGGTCAGGTCCCATAGGTACAGTTAATATATAATCGCTTGAACCATCATCTTTTTTGTATACTCCGCCTATACCAAGAACAGGACTGTCAAATGTATAATTTCCATCATACCCGTTATTTCCTGTTATTGTAAGAGTATTTCCATCTGCTTTGGCATTCTGCCAATCTCCAGACTGCATCTTTGATAAAACCAAATCTGAACCTGGTTTTGTTACTGTTATGCCTGTATTTTTCGTGCATGAAATAATAGACATAACTAATAATGAAATAGTTAATAAATATACTTTCATTTTAGATTTCCTAAATTATGTATTTTTCATGTTTATTGTTATATCATATAAAAAATAAATAAGCAATAATAAAAAATAAATATTTACATATTTTACATTATTTTAATGATAACTTATATTGTTTTTACAGTTTTATCACACATTTTATACATAATATTGAGATATTATATTTTAATATCATTTTTATATTTTATATGCATAAAACTATTATATTGAATAAATTAAAAGAAAATAAAAAAAGCAATGAATTTTATATAAATTCATTGCTTATATAATTATTAAATACACAAAAAATATATTATAAATCCTGTGCTATCTCTTCAATTTTAAATATTTCAAGTATATCGCCTTTTTTGATATCGTTAAAGTTTTCTATAGAAGCACCGCATTCATAACCAGTAGCAACTTCTTTAACATCGTCTTTTACACGTCTCAAACTAGAAATCTTACTTGTGTATATAAGTACATTATCACGCATAACTCTTACACTAGTATTTCTCTCTATTTTACCGCTAGTAACATAACAGCCCGCAATAGTACCAACTTTAGGAACATGGAATACATCTCTAACTTCAACAGTACCAATATCAACTTCTTTTTTGATTCTTTCAAGAGAACCTTTCATAGCATTTTGAATAGCCTCTATTGCCTCATAAATAATGTCATATCTTTCTATAGGTATTCCTAATTTTTCAGCAAGCTCTCTGGCTTTAGCAGAAGGACGTACTCTATAAGCAATAATAATAGCATTAGAAGCATGAGCCAAGTTTACATCGCTTTCAGTAACGGCACCTGATGCACTATATATTGAAACAAAACGTATTTTATCACTTTGTATTTTATTAAGAGCATCTCTCAAAGCCTCAGCACTTCCCTGAACATCTGCCTTTATAATAACCTTAAACTCTTTCATAGCATCAGAAGCTATTTTTTCATAAAGGTTTTCTAAAGTAACTTTAACATTAGCTTTCAAAGCCTCCTGCTGTTTTAACTGAACTCTCTTATCAGCTATAGCTTTAGCTTCTTTTTCATCAAGCATAACATTAAATGATTCTCCAGCTTCAGGAGTTTTTTCAAATCCTAGAACCTCAACAGGAGTAGAAGGTAAAGCCTTTGTAACTCTCTGACCCAAATCATTAACCATAGCCCTAACTTTACCAACTGAAAGCCCGCATACAAAATAGTCTCCGATTTTTAGAGTTCCGTTTTGTACAAGTACAGTACCAACAGGTCCTCTTCCTTGGTCAAGTGAGGCTTCAAGAACTATACCTATAGCTTCTCTGTTAGGATTAGCCTTTAATTCAAGCATTTCAGCCTGAAGTATAATAGCTTCTAATAATTCATTGATACCCTGTTTGGTTAAAGCACTAACACCTATATATTGAGTATCTCCTCCCCATTCTTCTGGGGTAAGTCCGTATTCAGATAAGGCTGCTTTTACTTTATCCATAGAAGCATTAGGCAGATCCATTTTATTAACAGCAACTATTATAGGTACATTAGCTTCTTTAGCATGATTTAAGGCTTCTATAGTTTGCGGCATAACTCCGTCATCAGAAGCAACAACAAGTATTACTATATCTGTACTTTTAGCTCCTCTAGCTCTCATCATAGTAAATGCTGCGTGCCCAGGTGTATCAATAAAAGCTATTTCACCGCTAGGTATTTTTACTTTATAAGCACCAATATTTTGAGTAATTCCGCCGCTTTCTTTTGAAGTAATATTACTATGTCTTATAGCATCAAGAAGAGAAGTTTTACCATGGTCAACATGCCCCATAATTGTTACTACTGGAGGACGAGGTTTTAAATCTTCTTCTTTATCTGCTTTTACTTCAATAGTAGCCTCTTCCTGTAAAGATACAACATTAACTTTACAGCCGAAATCATCAGCTATAATTGTAGCAGTGTCTGAATCTATTATATCATTAACTCTAGCCATAGTACCCATACCCATAAGTTTGGATATGATATCAGAGGCTCTTAAATTCATTTTTTTAGCCAAATCACCTACAGTAATTGTTTCCATTATGCTGATTTCTTTTTCAACACTGGCAAGTCTTTGTTCCTGCTGACGTTTTTTAGCCTGCATTTTATTAAAGATTTTATTTTCCTGTCTTTGAGCTGCTTCTGCTTTAGAATCTTTCTGAGAAGATTTTTTATCGTATTCTTTCTCTTTTTTTTCGTAATCTCTTTTCTTATTTTCTTTTTTGTTATCTTTCTTGAAAGAAGATACATCATCTGCAGGAGGAGTAATTTGCTGTAATTTATTATCTTTATTTTCTCTATTATTATTAAAACCTTTATGTTCTCTGCCGCCATGAGAATAATTCTTATTTTTATTTTCTCTATTATCCCTATTATCTCTGCTATTGGAATCTTTGTTAAAGTTTTTAGCAGCATTTTCAGAATTATTATCCTGTTTTTGAGCTTCCTGTTTATCGGCTTTATTATGTATTATAATTTTCTTTTTAACTATAACTTTTTTAACCTTTTTCACAGCTGCAGTTGCCTGACTATCATCATTATTACTGCTGTTATTATTAGCTTTTTTAACAATAATTTTAGGCTTATTATCAGCTTGCGAGCTTTCTTGATTTAAATTTTTTTCATTATTCTCATTTTTTTGAGACATTATTTTCCTTTCCCATTTATATTTAGATTTTAATTATTTGTTCTTGGCAATAAATCATTACTTTGAGGCATTATAGAAGTATTTGTTGAATTAGGAGCTCCTATTTGAGGAGGAAGTATGCTTGCTTCGCCCAAAACAGCTGTATTTCTTTCTATTACAGCTTTATCTTTTAAATCCTGTATATCCCTTTGGACTAATTGTTCTGCATAAGCATTTTTGTATAATTGAGCTATATAAGGAGCTGTTTCTGTATTATATTCTGTTATGCCATACATTTGAGTTAATTGCTGTTTAGTTTGTTCAAAGAAAGCCTGAGCCTGTTCCTGAGTTGGATCTGGTATATTTTTAGCTGCATCAGCAATAAGTTTAGTTAAATAATACTGAAACTTAACATTTCTTACGGAAAGGTTTATAAAATCTTTAGCTTCCTGAGTATCAAAGAATTTTTCTTCTTCAGCTTTTTTAAATAATAAAACAGTATTTATTAATTGGTCTGCATACATTTGTTTAGTAGCTGCATCATTAGCATATAAAGCTATTTGATCTGCTGTAGCTCCTTGAAGCACCAAAGCTGCTTCTAAATCTTTATTGAAGTTAGTTTGATTTACTGTGAAATCATCTATTTTTAATACCCAATCGCCTTCTCCGCCTTTTAGATAGGCTATAGAATCAGATGAGGAAGAACTGCTGCTGCTTCCATTTCCCTGATTTTGAGAGCAGGCTATTATAGGTAATGCTGTTAATATTAATAATAGTTTTCTTAAGTTTTTTAAACTCATAAAATTATACTCCTTAAAAAATAAAAAACAGTTTATTAGTTGTATAGTGTATCATATATAAATTTTTATGCAAGTAAAAACAAATAAATTTTTACATAGATAAATAAAAATAAATTATGCTCATTTACAAATTATTTTTTATTTATTTCTTTCCAGAATACATGCTTATTACTAAATTCGGCAGTTCTTTTTCTAATATTCCATACCAAATAGATTTTCTTCTTTTTAAGGTTTTGCTGCTCATAGCATAATTCATAAGTTTATTATAAGTTTCATTTGCCTTTTGAACATTTTGAAATATAGGTATATGATTAGCTGGAAATATCTCAGATATATTAGCTTCTATATCTTTTTTTATAACAACATCGTATATAGGCAAAACTTTCTCGTATCCTGCACAAATACTTTCGGCATATTCCAAAACCATTTTATCAAAATTCGGTATAGTTTTTAATAATCTTATTATCAAAGCAAAAGTATCTATAGCCTCTTTATAATTTTCTTTAACAACATATGCTCCATTAGCTTTATCACATAAATCGCATATAGTATTATTAGTATAGCTTGATATATATTCATTAACATGCTCATCTATTTGGAAAGGAGGCATTGATTTTGCAACTTTTGATATAAGATCCAAAACAGATGTAAACATTCTCTGTTTCCACAAATTGCCCTTAACACTTTTAATAAGCTCTTCCATCTCATTGAAAAATGATTCTTTATATTTTTCATCTGGATTAAATATAGCTTCTACTATAGGTATTTCTGTACCTTTAAATGATATCATGCCGTTATCATAAAAAGAGATAATATTCTTTTCAAAAATTTCGCTTTTGACTTTGCTGTTTTCTTTTAAGAAGTTGAACTGTAAATTTTTAGTTACTATTACTTTATTTTCTTTAGGTGCTAAAGTATTGGCTCTTGCCTGCATTCTTGCTGCATTATTAATTAAAAAACCTGATAAATCTCCGTCTTCTGTAATTATTAATGAGCTATTAGTATTGCCGCCTGATATTCCTGCACTTATTTTAAATTCTGGAAGACCTGATGTATCAACACTAGGATATTCATTTAATAATCTTTTCTTACTTAATACTCCTATAATTGCTATAGTGGCACTTAAAGCGTCAGTGGCAGTTGGGCATACCATAATAATTTCATCACCCTGCTTTCTGTGCGATATAACATTATAAAATTTTGTAACCTCGCTTACCTTATTTTGCATCAAATCATCTAAAGCATGAAGTTTGGATAGATTATTTTTATTCTCTTCGCAGAACTTTGTATAACCATGTATATCAAGCATTGCTATATAAACGTCGGCTATTGACAAACTTAATTTTAAATCGCCTGCAAAACTGTATTTCGGATTTTCACTTACAAACTGAGACCATAGTTTAGGATATGATTCTTTATCAAGATTATTAAAAAAGCCCCAATTAATTTTACGTATAATGTCAAATAAAGCTTTTAATATCGCTTTATGATCATGAACTTTTTCAAAATTAATGTTTTTGGCATAAGTAAAGATTTCTGAAAAGTTTTTTATATCTCCAGAAATTATCTTTTCTGTAAGAAATGCGTATAATTCATATTTAGAAGTGGATTGCGTATATTCCTCTATTTTATTCACTTTTTTCCTCTTACCTTATTTTTAAAAAAGATGTAATTATTACTTTAACTTATAAATAAAAAAAATCAATACTAATAATGAATTTATTTGTTTAAGAGCCATAGATATTGCACAGTTTTAGTTTAAAAAAAGGAGGTATTCCTTATAATTTAAATTATCACAACAAACAAAAAGGAATACCT
>NZ_CASEGO010000015.1 GCF_949287625.1 uncultured Brachyspira sp.
TTCTGTTCTGTTCTGTTCTGTTCTGTTCATGAAAAAAAAATTATACCTCTTATTATACTAGTTTAATAATAGCATAAAAATATAAAATGTCAATAAAATTTTATAAAAAATCAAATTTAATTAATAAATTATATCTGCTTTATAACAAGAAAAAATACAAAAATCTCTTGATTTTTTATCATTCTGCTAATAGAATGTACGCATTACAATTTTACGATAAATAACAATTTTATTAAATGGAGAAATAATTATGAGTTTCAGAGAAAATAGTTCTTTAAGAAGCGACAGAGTATTAAAAGGTGATGAAAGAGCACCAAACAGATCATTGTTCTATTCTATGGGTTATACAGATGAAGAATTAAAAAGACCTCTGATTGGAATTATTTCTGCATATAGTGAAATTGTACCAGGACATATACATCTTGATAAACTCTCTCAGGCGGTTAAAGCTGGAGTTTTAATAGGAGGAGGTACTCCTATACTTATACCTTCAATAGGTGTATGCGATGGTATAGCTATGGGACATTTAGGAATGAAATATTCACTTCCTTCAAGAGAGTTAATAGCTGATTCTGTTGAAAGTATGGTTATAGCTCATGGATTAGACGGAGTTGTACTAGTGCCTAACTGCGATAAAATAGTACCTGGTATGATAATGGGACTTTTAAGAATGAATATACCGGGCATAGTTATAAGCGGAGGAGCTATGCTGCCTGGCGATCATGGCGATGAAAAAATAAGTTTATCAAATATATTTGAGGCTGTAGGAGCAAAAAAGGCTAATCTTATAAATGATAAAGAATTAGAAGAATATGCACAAAATACATGTCCAAGCTGCGGTTCTTGTGCTGGTATGTACACTGCTAACAGCATGAACTGTCTTTCTGAGGCTTTAGGTATAGCACTTCCGGGAAACGGAACAATACCTGCTGTATATTCTGCGAGAACTTTGTTTGCTAAAAAAGCAGGAATACAGGTTATGGAATTATTAAAAAACAATATAAAACCATTAGATATAATAACTCCAGAATCATTCAAAAATGCTCTTGCTGTAGATATGGCATTAGGATGTTCTACAAACAGTGTACTTCACTTACTTGCTATAGCTAATGAAGCTGGCATACCAATAGATTTAAAAACTATCAATGAAGTAAGCGACCGCACTCCTAATCTATGCCATTTAGCACCTGCTGGGCATAACTATATAGAAGATTTATACAAAGCCGGCGGAATACCTGCTGTTATGAAAGAGCTTGATAAGGGCGGATTTATAAATACTTCGCTTCTTACTGCTACTGGTAAAACAATAGCTGAAAATATAAAAGATGCTGTTAATAAAAATAATAATGTTTTAAGAAATATAGAAAACCCTTACAGTAAAACAGGCGGAATTGCTGTACTTTGGGGTAATATAGCTAAGGACGGCTGTGTTGTTAAACGTTCTGCTGTTGCTGATGAAATGCTTGTACATAAAGGACCTGCAAGAGTATTTGACAGTGAAGAAGAGGCAATATCTGCTATATATGCAGGAAAAATAAATAAAGGCGATGTTGTAGTTATAAGATATGAAGGACCTAAAGGAGGACCTGGTATGCGTGAAATGCTTAACCCTACTTCTGCTCTTGCTGGTATGAAATTAGATAAAGATGTTGCTTTAATCACTGACGGAAGATTCTCTGGTGCTTCAAGAGGTGCTTCTATAGGACACGTTTCTCCAGAGGCTGCAAGCGGAGGAGAAATAGCCTTTATAAAAGAAAATGACATCATTAGTATAGACATTCCTAATCATAAAATCAATTTAGAAATCTCTGATGAAGAAATGGAAAAAAGAAGAAAAGAGATTGCTATTAAACCTTTAGAAGAAATTAGAGGCTGGCTTGGAAGATATAGAAAACTTGTTCAGTCTGCTAATACTGGTGCTGTATTAAAATAATTTTTAATGAAAACAAATTGATGTTATAGTTTATTCTCTTAACTATAACATCAAATAAAGCACTAATAATCTAAAAGTCATAACAAAAATTAATATTACAGACTGCTTGGTTCCTATCTTTTAAGCCAGGATAAAAATTGTTTAGTTTATAGCTGATATAAGCATAGACTAAATTTATTTTAAACAAAAAAATTTTTATAAGGAGAGAAATATGATTATTAATTTTAATAGATACAATAAAAATAATTTAATAAATTAAAAAACAACTTACTTAAAATTTAAATAATAATATTAATTACAAGGATTGAAAAATGAGTACAGAAAATTTATTTTTACCTAATTTTAGTATAGGAAAAGACGCTTATCAACATATATATGATATATGTTCAAATTATGGAAACAAAGCTGTTATAATATCGGGCAAAAAATCTCTTCAGGCATCAATAGAGCTTATACTGCATAATATAAAAGACATAAATATAACTGGAATGCTTCATTACGGAGGAAATTCTACTTTTGAAAATGTTGATTTCCTTAAAGAGAAAAAAGCAGTTATGGAAGCCGATATGATATTTGCTGTAGGAGGCGGCAGAGCATTAGACACATCAAAGGTTTTAGCCGATATGATGAATAAGCCTATATTTACATTTCCAACATTAGCTTCAAACTGTGCTGCTGCAACTTGTTCATCTGTTATATATTATAATGACGGAAGTTTTAGAGAAATATTTAATTTGAAAAGACCTCCTTTACATACATTTATAAATACTGATGTTATATTAAACTCTCCTGAAAATTATTTTATAACTGGTATATCAGATGCACTTTCTAAACAGTATGAAGCATTATTATACACAAGAGATGAAAACTTAAATTATAAAAATTTTTTAGGTATAGAAGTTATAAAAAACTGCTCTAATGATATATTAAAATATTATTCAGAAGCTGTAGATGATTTCAGAAATAAAAAAGCAACAGATGCTCTAAACAGAGTTATACTTCATATAATATACACAGTAGGATTAACATCTATAATGATAAAAGATAATTATCATATGTCTTTACATAACGGATTAACAAAATTAAAAGCAGTAGGAGAAAAACTGCTGCATGGCGAATTGGTATCATATGGGATATTACTGCTTCTTACTATGGACAAACAATATGATGCAAGAGAGGATATTTTTAAGTTTAATAAATTTATGTCTCTTCCTACATGCTTAAAAGATATAGGCATAAATAATTTTAGTTTAGAAGATGAAGATTTTAATACAGCATTGGACGGTACACTTGCTCTTGATGACTTAAATATAAGCAGATATAAAGCTGACAAAGAAATGATATTAAAAGCTATTATAGATTTAGAAGAGTTCAATAATAGTCAGTACCTAAAATAAAAAAGTATATGTTTAAACAATGGACTTTAATATTAAAGCCCATTGTTTATTATTAACTCCCAATAATAAAAAATCAATTAATTTAGATATTGCTTTGAAACATTTATTTTTTATTAAATTATATCAATAAAAATATTATTCTCTTACCCTTAAAGAAGCATTATTTATATTAAGTTTATAAAGCTCATCAATAAATGAAACAGCAAAGCTGGCAGGAGCATCTGCTTTTTTTGAAGCCGTCTCTCCAGCCTCAGCCATTATGCACATAGCAGAAGCAGCAGCAATTAAAGGACTTGATACCGCAAGCATAGCAGCAGTAATTGCCGTAGAAGTACAGCCCATACCAGTATTTAATGACATCAAAGGAGAGCCTCCGCTTATATATAAAACTCTATTTCCGTCTGTTACAATATCAGTTTCTCCGCTTATGCTTACAACAGTATTATATTCTTTAGCTAAATGTTTACCAGCCTCCAAAGCCATATTAACATTAGCGGTGCTGTCTACTCCTTTGGTTTTGATACTCTCACCAGCAAGCACCATTATCTCAGAGGCATTTCCTCTTATTACTTGAGGACGGTAATTTTTTATTATATCTATAGAAGTTTGAGTTCTAAGTTTTGTTGCCCCTGCTCCTACAGGATCAAGCACGAAAGGAACATTTTTTTTATTTGCTATTTTGCATGCACTATGCATAGCCTCTATAGAAATAGAAGTTAATGTTCCGATATTAATAACAAGCGATGAAGCGATAGAAAGCATATCCTCAAACTCTTCCTTTTCAAATGTCATAACTGGAGAAGCTCCAACAGCAAGCAAGGCATTAGCTGTAATCTGCATAACAACATAATTTGTGATGTTATGAACTAATGGACTTTTAGCTTTCATATCAGTAATTGCTTTAGATATTTCTTCTTGTGTCATATATTAATCCTTAAAAATAAAAATTATTAGGAAAACTTTATTGGATTATTTTTTAGACATGCAATAATGAATTGGTACAAAAATATTTCCCTACACTGGCATTATCCAACAGGTTATAAGGGTCTAAGTTCATATAACTTAATAAATTAAACTTACTCTCAGCCTTTTAAAGCTCCCCTAATTTTTTATAATATTATATAACAAAATAAAATTATTTCAATTACTATTAACGATATTTTTTAGATTTTATTATAATCATCATAGGGCGTCTTAATTCATTTTGCATTTCTTTATTTTCTTTAAGCATTTTTTCTGAAGGTATAGGCTCTATAACATTCTCTATAATAAAGCCATTACTTATAAGAGTATTAATATATGTTGTTATTGTTCTATGATATTTAATAACGCTTTCACCTAAAAACTTAGTATTTCTTTTTCCCTCATAAAAATAATTATCAATAGGAAAACAAAATATTTCACCATTATCATTATACAGCCAATCCTGAGTGCCATAAGCTGTAAATATTGGATGCTCTGCTGAAAATACAAAATATCCGTCATCTTTCAAAAGTCCTTTTACTGTTTTTACTGCTCTGTCAAAATCTTCAATATAATGCAAAGCCAAAGAACTTAAAACTATATCAAATTTTATATTCTTTAATTCATCATCATTTTTTATATTTTCATCAATACTTTCAATAGAAGATAGTATCAATTTTATATTATTAATGTTTTTAATTTTCTCTCTTGCCACATCAAGCATTTTATCTGATATATCAGCACCAACCGCTAAATTAGCTTTATTTTCAATTGCATAAATCAAATGCCATCCATAACCGCATCCTAAATCTAAAATATTTTTATTCTCAAAAGAAGGAAGTATATTTTTTAAACTCTCCCATTCACCTGCAGCATTAAGTCCAAATTTAGATCTTTCCATTTCGCTGTATTTATTAAAAAACTTTTCATCATTATATTTATTCTCAATCATATTCTATTATCCTTTTATAGTTTTATTATATAATAGTTTCAATAAAAATATAATCAAGCATGCTTCAAAAACATCAAATTTCTTTTGGTAAACTCTATAATCTCATCTTCTGTCATCTTATCAAAGCCTAGTCTTTTTTCTTCTTCAAGCAATTTTAATTTTTCTTCTCGTTCCTTTTGAATTTTAATTAGCTCTATTTCTTTAAGCTTCTCTTCTCTCTTTATCAATTCTTCTTTACTGTAATGTCTTTTAATAGTGTTTTCTCTGTCGCCTTTTATTAAATATATTTTTAAATAACTTAAAAAATCAAGCCATATGCCTGATAAATTATCTTTATCCTTAACTTTATTTTTTGCTAAATTAATACAGCCTTTCCAATCATATCTCCTATCTTCAAAAATTGATTTAATCTCCTCCTGCCTGCCTTTGGTCTTAAAAGAATGAAGATGATATAATTTACTCGCTTTATTTCCAGTAAGAAAATTAAAAGTATCGATAAGCTCATTTACAAATATATTAAACTCAAAACAAGGAGAGGGAGAATCTTTTTTATTATCTGTACTATTTAATTTATTTGTATCTTTTTTTAGTTCGCTGTCTTTATTATTTAAGTTATTATATTTATTATTATCTTCTGCTTTTTTGTCTATACCGTCACTGAAATTTTCACTATACTGTATAGGATTTTTTGCTGGTACAAGGTTAAATTTTTTTATATATATTTTTCTCTTTTCATTATTTTGTTTAGTTTTATCATATACGCATTTTATGTAATTATATTTTTCAAGCTGTTTTACAGACCTTGAAATAGTATCCTTACTCACAGAATAGATTTCTGCAAAATAATTATTATTAGCCCAGCAGTATCCTTTATCATTGGTAAGTGCAGCTATTTCTCCGTAAATGAGTTTTGATAATGATTTTAATCTCTTATCGTATCTTATACTTGAAGGTATTATAGTATAATAGTTTTTATTATTCATTTTTAAGCCTCCAAAAAAAACTTTATACTATATACAAAAAATATAATAGATTATAAGTTTATATTAAATGTTTTTTGTAATTTTTTTTATTTAAAAAAACATACTTATAATCTCTTATATTTTTTATATTATATATAAAATATTGAAATTTATAAAATTATATATTATGATAAAATTATGAATAATGTATCTGTATTAATCAAACCCTCATCATCTTTATGCAATATAAAATGCAAATACTGCTTTTACATAGATGAAGCCAAAAATAGAAAAATAGAAAATAACGGTATTATGACTGAAAAAGTAATGACAGCCATAATAGATAAAGTACTTCAAAATGCTGATAAAAATGTATTGTTTTCATTTCAAGGCGGAGAGCCCACTACTGCAGGAATAGAATATTTTAATTCGTTTATAGATTATGTAAATAACAGAAATAAAAAAAATATTAATATAAATTACAGCATACAAACTAATGGTATATTAATAGATGATAAATGGTGTGAGTTATTCAAAAAAAATAATTTTTTAGTTGGACTTTCTTTTGATATGATAAAAGATATTCATGATAAATACAGAACAGACAAAATAGGAAATGACACATACAATAAAGTATTAGAAACTAAAAAATTATTTGATGCCTTTAATATAGAATACAACATACTCACAGTATTAACATCTGAACTATCTAAATACCCTAAAGATGTATACAAAAAGATTAAAAAACTCAATATAAAATATACTCAATTCATACCGTGCCTATCTGAAATAAATTCATGCAGTAATGAATATTCTATAAAACCAAAAGAGTTCTCAAACTTCTATAAAGAAATATTTTCATTATGGAAGGAAGATTTTTTTAATAATAATTATTACAGCATTCAGTTCTTTGATAATATAATACCATTATTGGGAGGCGGATATGATCCTATGAGCTGCGGTATAAACGGAATATGTACAAATCAGATGATAATAGAAAGCAACGGCGATGTTTTTCCTTGTGATTTTTACTGCTTGGATAATTATAAATTAGGCAATATAGCAGACGAAGATTTTGATGATATTTTTTACAATCAAAAAGCTAAAGATTTTATTAATGAAAAGGATAAGATAATAAATAATGATGATTATAAATTATGCCGTTTATGCAGATATTTTAAAATATGCAGATTAGGATGCAAAAGAATGTTAGAAAATATATATATAGATAGTAAAGATAAAACTTTCTGCGGATATAAGGATTTTCTTGATTATAGTATAAATGATATAATAAAAATATGGAAAATTGTATCAGGATAAAAATTATAATAGCTGCTTATTTATGAAAATGCTCGTAAATATTATTAGCTACTTTATAACTAATGCCCGGTATATTTCTTATGCTTTCAAAAGATGCATTTTTTATATTATCTATATTTATAAAATGGGCATATAGTTTTTCTATTCCTTTTTTGCCTAATCCGTTTATGCCTTCAAGTTCGCTTTTAAGCATCTCTCTGCTTCTTTTCTTACCATGACTGGTATTAACCCATCTATGCGTTTCATCTCTTACCTTCTGTAAAAAAAGTCTTGCTGGTTCATTATCATTAAGTCTTACTGGTTCATTTCTATTGGGCAAATATATCTCTTCAAATTTTTTAGCTAATGCCATTATAGGCTGACCTTTTATATCAAGTTCTTTCAATGCCTCTATTGCAGAATTAAGCTGTCCCTTTCCGCCGTCTATAAGTATCAAGTCTGGAAAAGTAAGATTCTCATCTCTAAGCCTTTTATATCTTCTATATACCGCCTCTTTTATAGAAGCAAAATCATCTATTCCAGTAACTGTTTTCATATTAAATATTCTGTAGTTTTTATTATCCGATACTCCATTGACAAAACGCACCATTCCAGCCATAGTATAGCTTCCCTGAATATGGGCTATATCGAAAGATTCTATTATGCTAGGAGCTTTTTTAAGTTTAAATATTTCCTGAAGCCTTGTTATACCTAGAGGAACTTCTCTGATAAGTGCTTTTTCTTTAAATATATGTTTAGCATTTTCATTTGCTATAGCCATTAAACCTTTTCTGCTTTTATCAAATTTTATATCAACTTCTCTGCCTGATATTTGTTTTAAATAATCTTTTATAATATCAATATCCATAATAGGAAAATCTACAGATATGGATGCAGGTATCAAATTAGCATGGGTGTAATACTGAGTAAAAAAGGCAGAAAGTATCTCAGAATATTTTGATACGCCTTTTTCTGCATAATATTCATCATTATTAGGAGACTGCATACTGAAAGTTTTTCTGTCTGCAAGTTTTCCTCCTTTAACTGATAATATAACTATTATATAATTTCCATTCTCTCCATAAGCTCCTATTATATCAATATCATCGCTCTCTGGAATATATATGCTCTGCTCTACTGTTATATATTTAAGCAGATCAATTTTATCTCTCAAATCTTTTGCAGCCTCAAACTCTAACTTTTCTGCATGCTGAAACATATCCTGTCTTAATCTTGCAGAAAGCTCATCAACATTTCCTTCAAGCACCATAACGGCATCATCAATAGTTTTATCATAATCTTCTTCATTTATCAAATCAGCACAAGGAGCAGTACATTTTCCTATATGATAATAAAGACAAGGTCTTATAGGCTTTTTTAACGGAAAATCATATTTGCATCTTCTTAACTTAAAATTATCTACAACAAACTTTACTATATTATCAGCCTTCTCAGCAGCAACATAAGGTCCGTAATATTTTTTATATTTTTTAGCGTTTTCTTTATCTATAACATTTCTAGCTTTAATTACTCTTGGGAAATGTTCATTTGTTACAGCTATAAAAGGAAATGATTTCTGATCTTTAAGAAGTATATTATAATGAGGCTTATGCTTTCTTATCATCTCTGCTTCTAATATCAAAGCCTCAACTTCATTTTCTGTGAGTATATAATCAATATCTCTTATATGCTCTACTAATGCCGTAGTTTTAGCGTCTTTATTTGAATTATTAAAATATGATGATACTCTTTTTTTTAATGATTTTGCTTTACCTATATATATTATAGTTTCTTTGCTGTCTTTCATAAAATATACTCCAGACTTATCTGGAATACGTTTTAATTTTTCATGTATATAACTTTTAATTTCCTGATTCATAATTTTTTGCTGCTGCTGCCCAAATTAACATTTCACTCTTGATAATATTAAATCCACTATCTCATCAAAGTTCTGATTTTTACATTCTATAGATACAAGTCTCTCTTCATCATTAGTAATACTGAGTTTATAAGCCTTATCATAATAATAAAGCATATTTAGTACGCATTCATACATTTTACCATTATCAAGCAATTCTAATGATTCCTTTAATCTCTCTCCGCCTAAGCGTTTTTTTATTTTTAATATAGATTCTCTTAAATCATCAATGCTGTATTTTCCATAAGTATTAACTATATAGAGAGCCCTGCATTCCTGAGGTATATCCAAATAAATTATCTTCTCAGCATCTCTCATATTATTAAATAATGATTTAGGTATAGCACGCTTTCCTATAAGCAGACTCTCATCTTCAAACCATAAAACAGAATTAATATCATATTTAGAAAGTTCACAAGATAAAAGATTCTCAAATTGTTCCTGACTAGGCTGTTCGCCCTCATCTATCCAGCCGAATGCTGAGCCTTTATGTTTTGCTATTTTCTCTAAATCTATTACATTAAAGCCTTTATCTTTTAATCTCTTTAGTATAAGAGTTTTTCCGCTTCCAGTTCTTCCAGTAAGAAGATATATTCTATATTTTTTTTCAAATGAAGATAATACATAATTTCTATATCTTTTATATCCGCCTTCAAGTACATAAACATCATATCCGTAGCTGGAACAAAGCCAAGCAACAGACTCGCTTCGCATACCGCCTCTAAAACAATGCATAAGTATTTTATTTGTATTGTTATAATTTTTAGCTATATCGTCTATGCTCTTTAATATATCCGTCATTCTTACAGATACATATTCTAATCCTTTTAATACAGCCTCCTTTCGTCCTACCTGCTTATAAATAGTTCCTACATTTTTACGTTCTTCATCATTAAACAAATAAACATTATATGCATCTGGTATATGAGCATGTGAATATTCTATAGGAGAACGTACATCTATTATTGGTAAATTCTCTTCTCTTTGCATTCTTAAAAAATCATCTATATTAATACGCTTAACCATTTATGCTCCATTACTGAAAGGATAACTTTATAATAGTATAGATAAAATAAAAAATGTAAAGGGTTTTTAACAAAAAATAAACTATATAACATAGCTGTACAAAAACCAGTAATGAGCAAAAGAACCTGCAAGTACAAATATATGAAATATGTCATGCGTAAACTGTTTTGATTTATCATTAAACCTCTTACCCAATGCGTATAAGAAAGCCCCTATAGTATAAAATATACCGCCGAATATAAGCCAATTTAAATGAAGCACATCAAAAGAATTTAATAAGGGCTTGAAAGCGAATATTATTATCCAGCCCATTAATACATACAATAGCACTCTTAAATATATATTTTTGTATTTAAAAACTGTGTTTGACAATACCCCTATCAAAGCACAGCCCCATATAACAGATAAAATCAATATACCAATATTTTTCGGAAGAGAGAATATACAAAGCGGAGTATAGGTCGCTGCTATAAAAATATATATTCCTATATGATCAAATTTTCTAAATAATTTTTTTACCCTTCCGTCTGGGAAAAAGTGATATAGAGAACTAAATGTATATAAAAATATTATACCCGCACCATAAATTATAACGGGCATAGGATTACCATGAACTTTTATAAGCATAAGTACAAGTCCTGCTATACCAAGCAAAGCACCTGTTCCATGTGATACTGCCGAGTAAAGCTCGCCTATTTTTTTATTTTTTTTATCTATTTTTAATTTATCATTATCTAATCTATTAATTAACTGAACTGCTGAAGTATTAGCCATATATTTATCCTCCGTTATTTATTATTTTATTTTTGATATTCTAAACAATATCTAAATAAAATAAATAAGTTAAAATAACTATGTTTAGCGATTATCATTAGCTAATTATTACTATTTTATTAAAATCTGGTTAAAAATAATATATATTTATAATGATCTTAAAATATTATAGGATTTTTAGACGAACATATTATTTTATTTCCATTAGATTGTCTTTTATCATTATTTGAAACAACAATAACATAATAAATTAAATTAAACATATTATCAGGTTTTATTTTAGATTTGGCATACAAAATTTTTGCTAATTCTTTTGATTTATTTTCTATACCATTAGGAATTTTATTTTTTTCTTTACTAACTATATAAGACTTTAGTTCTTTAGTATCTATTAAATGTTTTAACTTACTATTATTTGAAATATTTTTAATTGTTTCTATAATTTGAATATATGCTTTATCTATTTTTTGACCTTTTAATTCTATAAAATTAGAAACTTCTTTTTCCCTATATGCTAAATAATCACATTTTTTTACATCATCACTAAATATACCATTATCAACTTTTATAATAAAAATATCATTATCTGCTTTTATATAAAGTTTTGTTTGTGCATCTGACAAAGTTTTTATATCATCTTTTTTTAATAATTCATAATTACTCTTCATTATTCAATTCCATATCAAATAATTTAGTATATGTTTCATTGATTGTATTAGATACATCATCTATCTCTTCGCAGTTAATTTCATTTTCTTCATTAAGAAGATTTGTATATCTAAAATCATTTAAATATAACTTAAAAGCATTTATTTCATTAGGATTAATAGCACCATATTCACCTACAATATTATTAATTTTTTCTATTTTTTCTTTATTGTTTTTATAATTTTCTTTTAATTTTCCAGCATATAGTAAATTATTTGCACTCGTTAATATATAAGGGCTATGAGTTGTAATTAAAATATTACTATTGGTTATATTCATAAAATTAACAATGAAGTCTATAATTTCTTTTTGCATATTAGGATATAAATGTGCTTCAGGTTCTTCTATTATAACAAAAATATTTTTTTTATTAAGCCATGTTATACCTAATAAAACATTTAAAAGCCACAGTATTTCCTGCTGTCCAGACGATATTTTATCTACAGGTATTTTTTTATTAGTATTATCCAATTTTATATATCCAAACTTATCATCACAAAAATACTGCCCTCCCATATATTTTTCTATTTTTTTATTCATTTCATTTAAAATTATTTTTTTGTCATTATCATTGACATTTTTTATAAAGTTTCTAACTCCGTCCTTAAATAAGAACTCTATTTTTTCAACAAGTGTAAGAAAAGGATAAAATATAAAATCTATAGTATTATAATCCAGTCTAGTTCTTTGATTATTCAATAATGCTATAGAACTTCTTGAGGCTGGTATATAATAAGTTATTAATTCATTTTCAAAAAAATCATTTATTTCTTTACCTATTCCTCTTTCAAAAATATCTTCAAATCTTACCACACTATTAACATTTAAATATTCCCCAAAAAGTCTTTTTATATCTATTTCCAATTTATTAAAAAATATTATTATATTCTCACTATAATTAATATCTAGATTATTATTTTTTTTTGTAATTTCTATATAAGTATTATATTTGTATACATATTTTAAATATAAATCATTATCTATATTCTCCAATTTCCCAAATACACTTATAAAAAAATCTTTTATTATATTATTATATATTTCTTTTATCCTATATTGTATTTTATTTTTATAAGCAAATATATAAAATCTTATTTGAGTATTTATTTCTTTGAAGAAAAATATTGCTTTACTTATTGTGCTTTTTCCTGAAGATTGTTCGCCTATAATCAAATTAAATCTATTAATTTCCATTTCAAAATCTTTTACAACAAGTAAATTTTTAATAATTATTTTCTGCATATTATCTCCATTAATCATATAAAAACTATTATACTTAAAATATAAAAAATTGTCTATATTTGAAATTTTAGGTAATAATTGATATATTTACAGAATTATTTGATTAAAACAGCACGCCTACAAGCTCTATTTTTTCCCAATCAATTTCATGCTCTGTAGGTACTGGATAACTTTCCCAATCGGCATTTACAGCTGGTATCCACTCTTTGCCTCTGCCGTATCCGTTTTTCCTAAGCCAATGCGATAGTCTGTCCATATAACCAGCATCATATGATTTTGTTATATACAAATTATTATCTTCTATCATCAAACCTATAGGCAGATAAATACTTCTGTCTGGGAAGTTTTTAGAAAAGTAATATGAATAATCAAGATACAATATTGAATAATCATTCTTTGTAACGGCATCTTCATACAAATTAAATGAAGGAAGACTTTCTACAATATAATTTTTAAGAGTAAAGTTTTTATAATAAAATGCCTGATTATGTTCTTTCATCAAAAATAATGTGTATTTAATTTTTGATTTATAACCGTACACTGTAAGCGTCATATTCCCTTTTTCATCAAATCTGTATATATTTTGATAATCATCAGAGGCTACTTTATTTTTTATAAGTTCTTTCCAATAGTAGGCATTATTAGTTTTTAAATAAATTTCTGGCGTACTTGCACAAGAAATCATAAAAAGTAATAATATAAACGATAAAAATAACCTCATAACAAACTGCTTAAATACTCTGCTAAAATATATATGATATACTATATAAAATATTTATCAATGATTTTTATATTTTTTTATAGTATATCAAAAAATAATACTTGCAATTATATCAACTTAAAAATAAAATATAATATCTATAAATTTAATATTTTTATTTAATTCGGAGTGAGTATTAATGATAAAAAATATAGCCCATATAAAATTTAGGGGTTCTAATATAGGAAAATTTGAACATTTACATATAGAAAATATTAAGGTAAAAGATGCCTGTGTTATAGAAACAGATGAAGGTATAGAAATAGGTCATGTATTAAACTTTGAAGATATTGATGTAGATTCATTAGAAAATGAGAATAATGAAAACATAGAACATCATGAAATACATGATGATGAACATTCACATGATGAAAATATATCTGCTGATGAAGAATTATCAGAAGAACTCAAAGATATTGTAGCTGCTGAAGAAAGCCATAATGTAAAACCAAAAAATAATAAAAATAAAATATTTAATATACTTAGAATAGCTGATGAAAAGGATTTAGAACAGCATAGAATAAATACAGAAGATGCTGCAGAGGCATTTAAAATATGTAAAGAGAAAGTTAATAATCATAATTTGGATTTAAAATTAATAAGTTCTTATTATTTTTTAGACAGAGCGAAACTTTTATTTGAGTTTATCGCTGAGGAGAGAATAGACTTTAGAGAATTAGTAAAAGATTTGGCAGCACATTTTAAGACAAGAATAGAATTAAGACAAATAGGCGTAAGAGATGAAGCCAGATCTATAGGCGGCTGCGGAATATGCGGAAGAGAATTATGCTGCAAGGTAATAAGAGGAAAATTTGAAACTATAACAATAAAAATGGCAAAAGAACAGGGAATGCTTTTAAATACAATGAAAATATCAGGACAATGCGGAAGATTGATGTGCTGTTTGGGACATGAATATCAGGCTTATTGTTCATTAAAAAAAGATCTTCCTAAAGTTGGAACTAAATTGGTATTTAACAGCGTACCTGCTGTAATAAAAGACCTTAATCCTTTAAATAAAAAATTATTAATAGAGACAGAGGATAAGAGACTTTTATATATTAGTGTGAGCGATTTAAAAACCAATGAAGAAGGTTTTTTAATTGCAAATATTAAGGCTGAATAAAATGTATAATAATAAGAATTGTAAGCCTTTAATAAGTTTACAATAAGGCATACTGTTTTTATTAGAAATAAATTAAACGGAGTTATACTATGAAAGTTATGTTAAGCGGAATACAGCCTACTGGTTCACTTCATATAGGTAATTATCTTGGTGCTTTGAAGAATTGGGTTAATATACTTGATGAGTATTACGGATTTTTTTGTATAGTTGATTATCATGCTATTACTATAGAATATGATGTTACTCAAATGCAAAAAAGAATAATGGATGCTGCAGTACAATATTTGGCATGCGGGCTTGACCCTAAAAAATGTTCTATATTTGTACAATCTGATGTAAGAGCTCATACTGAACTTGCTTGGATATTTAACTCTATTATACCAGTTGCCGAACTAGAAAGAATGACGCAGTATAAAGATAAATCAAGAAAAAATGCAGAAAATATTAATGCAGCACTTCTTACCTACCCTTCTTTGATGGCTGCTGATATTTTGCTTTATCACCCTGATATTGTACCTGTTGGAGAAGACCAAGAACAGCATGTTGAACTTACTAGAATGATAGTAAGAAAGTTTAATAACAGATACGGAGAATATTTTAAAGAACCAGATACTTACCATGGTAAGGTTTTAAGAATATTAGGTTTGGACGGTCAGAATAAAATGAGTAAATCTTTGAATAATCATATAGCATTGTCTTTAACTGACGAAGAAACTGAAAAATTAATAATGCAGAAGGCTATGACTGATACAAATAGAAAACTCAAAACTGATGCTGGTAATCCTGATATATGTAATGTTTACAGCTATCATAAAATATTTTCAACTGAAGAAGAACAAAAGGAAATATGCGAAGGCTGTAAAAATGCTTCTATGGGCTGCGTACAATGCAAAAAAATGCTTGCTAAAAATATCAATAAAGAATTAGCACCTATCAGAGAAAATATTAATAAATACTCTAATGATAAAGACTATGTTTATGATGTATTAAAAGAAGGAGCTAAAAAAGCTTCAGAAGCGGCAGAAAAAACTTTATATGATGTAAGAAAATTAATGGGCTTAGTAGACGACAAAAGAAAATAATATTTAAGTATTCCAAATAAGAAAAGACTGTTAATTGATAAAATTAGCAGTCTTTTTTGTATTCATAAAATCTATAAAAATTATAAATAGACTTGTTTCAAAAGTACTTGACAAACAATTTTACGAGTTTATGATTTTATGCTAAATTAAATAATATTAATTATGATTTAATTAGATGTTTTACATGTTGTATAAATTGTATGTTTAAGCTAAAAAATGCAGTTCTTTTGGTTCTTTTATACCAATAAAAGAACTGGGGTTTGGCACGACTGTGTGCTTCGCAGCAAAGCCCCAACTATAATTTAAAAATATTAAATAAAAATTTATAAATATTAATAAATTTAGTTTTGAAACAAGTATAATATTTTTTAAGCATATTCAATTTCTATTAATGATCTTAATGCACTTTTAGCTTCATTTAAAAATCTCTGATTAGGATCAACTTTGTAATTTTCACCTATTTTAAATACTTCAGTGCCGCTTTCAGATTTTAACTTTAAGAATATAGTATAATCACCAGGATTTGAAGATATAGCATTTTGAAGACATAACAAATCCATATCATCAAATATATTTTTATTAACATAAAGAGCCAATTGCTTTTTACCGCTGTTAGTATGCTTAACTGCTATACTGTTATTAGGTCTGCTTGTAAATGCTGCATTAGAAACAACATTATCAGAGCGTTTAATATCATTCTCTTTATTAGAAGTATTTTTAAATGGAGAATCATTTTTATTTAACTGAACTGCTTTATTATCTCTAATATCATTACTATTTTTACTATCAGAAACTACTTCAGATACACTATCTCTTTTTATATTATCTCTTTTAACTTCTTTGAGTTTGAGATTTTTATCATTTAAATAACTATCCAATAATTTTATATCTGAAATATTATTATATATTTTATCAGAGAATCTGTTTTTTTCTCTGCGTCCTTTTATTAATATTCCAGCCTGTTCAGAGAGCACATCTTTATATTTATCTATCTGATTTTTTGCTGTAATATAAAATACATACTCAGTAAATAAATCTATTACTTTTAATGTGAGCATAGGAGTATTTTTCTTTGTAGTTGATTCTGCTACAGACATAACTACACAAGGAAGAGAGAACTCATCTTTATCTTTTAAATTATCAATATCCAAAGTATTATTAAAATATTTATAATCAATTTTACTAATATATCTTGCAAAAGGATGATATCTTAAAGAAAAGCCCAAAACTTCTTTTTCATTTTCCATTAAAATATTAGAAGCATATTCTACTTGTTTTTCTATAACAAGCGAAGCACTTCCGCTGTCATCTTCAGACATAGAATCAAAAAGCATAGTCTGACCTGATAAAGTTTCTTTTTGATAATTGGAAGCATGAGCGAGTATAGCATCAAGAGAAGCAAGCAAAGCACTTTCAGTATGTCCGAACTCTGAGAAAGCACCGCATTTAATTAATGTTTCATAAACTTTTCTATTAACCAAATGAACATCAACGCGTTTAACAAAATCTTCCAAGTTTTTAAATTGTCCGTTTTTCTCTCTCTCTTCTTCAATAGCCAAAGCAGCATGAAGACCAACACCTTTAACAGCATGCAAGGCATAAACTATCTTTCCGTTTTTCTGAGAGAATAATGCATTGCTTTCAAAAACACTTGCTGTAACTATATCTATGTTTTTTTGTTTGACTTCATTAAGGTATAGAGATATTTTATCAGTATCAGCTATAACAGTATTGAGAAGTGCAACATAATATTCCATAGGATAATGTGCTTTAATGTATGCTTCCTGATAGGCAATTAAAGCATAGCAAACAGAGTGCGATTTATTGAAACCGTATTCGGCAAAACCTTTCATTGTGTCAAATAAATAAGTTAATAACTCTTTATCATAACCTCTTTCAAGACCGCCGTTAATGAATTTCTCTTCCATAGAGTTCATTTTCTCTACGATCTTTTTACCCATAGCCTTTCTTAAATCATCAGCTTCAGCAGCAGTAAAGCCTCCTATAACTCGGCTTATTGCCATAATCTGTTCCTGATATATTAATACTCCCTGACTTTCTTTAAGTATAGGCTCTAAATCTGGGTGTTTGTATACTATCTCTTTTCTTTTATTTTTTCTGTCGGCATAATCTTTATCCATACCAGAGTTTAAAGGACCAGGGCGGTATAATGCAACGCTGGAAACCAAATCGTCAAAACCTGTAGGCTGTATATTAATAAGCATCTGACGCATACCTGGACTTTCAAACTGAAATACTCCTCCAGTATCAGCTTTTCTGAATATATCATAAACCGCTTCATCATCTAAAGGAATTTTATCAATATCTATTTCAATGCCGTATCTTTCTTTTATATCTTTTATAGCATCTTTTATAAGTCTTAAGTTTTTAATGCCCAAAAAGTCCATTTTTATGAGACCAGCACTTTCAACATAAGTCATCTCATACTGACAAGCCCTAGTACCTGTTTTAGAATCCTGATATACTGGTGCTAAATCCATTATAGGGTGCGAAGATATAATAACTCCAGCTGCATGCAAACCTACATTCCTAACCAAACCGTCAAGTCTTGTAGATATCTCATACATATTTTTTAATTCTCTGCTGCTTTCTATCTCTTTTCTAAACTCTGCACAATCTGGGTGATCATATATATCAACTACTCTGCTTACATCATTAGGTATACCTTTTGCAAGTCTGTCGGCAGTAGCTAAGTCTATACCCATAACACGGCAAACATCTCTTATAACAGAACGTCCGCCCAAAGCACCGAATGTAGCAATCTGAGCAACATTGTCTTTACCATATTTTTCTTTTACATAATCTATTATTACTTCCCTTTTATCATCTTGGAAGTCAACATCTATATCGGGCATGCTCTTTCTTTCTGGATTTAAAAATCTTTCAAAAAGCAGATTATAATCAAGCGGATTAACTTTAGTAATTCCAGTAGCAAATGCAACTATTGATCCAGCAGCACTTCCTCTTCCAGGTCCCACAGCAACATCATGATTTCTTGCATAGTTGATGAAGTCCTGAACTACAAGGAAATATCCTTCAAAACCCATTTTACCTATAACGCCCAATTCCATTTCAAGCCTTTCCATAGCCTCTTTAGGAATATTATTGTTATAATATTTATTAAGCCCTTCCATACACATATTTCTAAGTGCTGTAGTTTCTGTTTCCCCGTTTGGAAGTTCATAATTAGGCATATAATAAGTTTTAGTCATTATATTCAAGTCTCTGCATTGCTCTGCTATTTTAACAGTGTTTTCAAATGCTTTAGGGAGTTTGGCAAATGACTTCATCATCTCTTCTTTGCTTTTTAAATGAAACTCATTGCTTGGAAACTTATATCTTCTTGGAGAATCTAAAGTTGCCTTTGTCTGTATGGCAAGAAGTATCTCATGAGCCTTAGCATCTTCTTTTAATACATAATGAACATCATTGGTTACAACCATTTCTATATTATGATGATTGGCTAATTTATATAATGCACTATTTAACGATTTTTCTTCAGGGATATTATGATCCTGAAGCTCTATATAAAAATCATTTCCGAAAATAGATTTATAATATTCAGCTAGTTTTGATGCCTGCTTATAATCTTTTTTTCTTATAGCAATAGGTATCTCTCCGCCCATACAAGCAGATAAACAAATTAATCCCTTATTATATTTTTCTATAAGTTCATGGTCTACTCTAGGGCGATAATAAAAACCTTCAGTATATCCGAAAGTTACAAGTTTGCATAAATTATCATATCCTTCTTTATCTTTAGCAAGAAGAATAAGATGCATAGCACTTTTTTCTTCAGAGTTTTCTATTTTTTTATCGAATCTAGTTTTAGGGGCTACATAAAGCTCACAGCCTATTACTGGTATAATACCTTTATCCTTAGCTTCAGAGAAAAACTCCATAACTCCGAACATATTACCATGATCGGTTATTGCTATAGCAGGCATTTCAAGCTCTACAGCCCTATCTATCAAACCCGGTATAAGTCTTTTCTTCTTATCTTTTTTAGAATAAAGAGATTTTATACGTGAAGCTCCGTCAAGTATTGAATATTGTGTATGTACATGCAAGTGAACAAATGACATATTAAACCCCTATTTACTTGTCTTATTCTATATCATTTAAGTTAAATATCAAGTTAAATTCATAAAAAATATATAAATAGTTTTTATATTTTTACTATAAATATTTACGGTATATTTATTATAAAATTTATCATTGTAAAAAAAATAAAATATCCTAAAAATAGTTTAATTAAGTTCAACCATATAACACTAATAACCTCTTAATTCATATCTTGAAAAAATAATATTTTTAAGTTTACATAATATTAGATAAATAAGAAATATTTTTTAATCCTTAAATTTGACAATTTTGTTTTAAATAATATAATTTAATTAGAGTTAATTATTATTGAAATAAAAATTAACTATGTTATAATTAATAGTAAATAAATAAAAAATTAAGGAAACAAACATGGCTACAACTCCTATAAAATTTATGGATGTAAGATTTATCAATCCATTCATAGTATCATTAGTATCAATATTCAAAGAAATGGCAGGTCTTACTATGGAAAAGGGTACACTTGTTAAAGGTCAGGGACGTAAACTTTTCTCAGGATATGGTGTTGCTATAGGAATTGTGGGTGATGTTAATGGACAGGTTTTATATGAATTTCCAGAAAACTTTTCGCAGCTTCTAACTGAAAATCTTACTGATAAAAAACGCGGTGAATATGACTCTGAAGATGATTTTGAAGATATGATGAGAAGTGTTATTAATGAGATGGGAAACACTATAAGCGGTCTTGCTATAACTAAATTAGCAGAAGAAGGAATTAGCTGCGATATAACTCCTCCTATACTTTATTTCGGTAAAGAAATACAAATAATACCTAAAAACTTACAAACTATCATTATACCATTCCAATCTTCATTAGGATTTGTAAGCGTTAATATTGCTATGGACGCCTAATTGATAATTAAATGCTAAAAAATATAATCGGTATATTTATCATAATATGTATATTATCATGCAATAATACTATAAAAGGAAGTGTAAAATATACTAATGATTATAATATACAAACTAATACGCAAGAATTAATTATTAATGATGATTACAAAATAACTCCAAATTCACTTAGGCTAAAATTATTATCCGAATATACAAAAGTGCATTATGGACAGCCTTTAATATATTTAGAAAATCCTCAGATAATTGTTGTTCATTCGGCAGAGACACCTAACCTGAAAGTTACAGCAAATATTTTTCAAAATGATGTGCTTTACGGCAGACCAGACATAGAGGCTGGAGGAGAAGTTAATGTCGGCACTCATTTTATGGTGGATTTTGACGGTACTATATATGCAAACACCCCTACTGAATATATAGCCAGACATACTGTAGGATTCAACTATACAGCAATTAGTATTGAAAATATAGGATATGCTGATAAACTCACAAAAGAGCAGTTAGAGGCAAATGTTAAATTAATAAAATATCTCAAAAACAAATACAAAAGTATTAAATATGTTATAGCTCATTATGAATATAAAGATAAAACTCTGCCCCATTATTCTCTATACAAAGAGCTTAATACAAAATATATTAATCCAAGCAAAAAAGATCCTGGAACAAACTTTATGCAGGAATTAAGGAAAAGAATATAAATATATAAGGTTAAAAATTATGGAAATAGTGTTAGTTTATTTATTTGAAATATTAACAATTATTGTACTTATAATGCTTTCAGCGTTATTTTCTGGAAGCGAAACTGCATACACATCTATTGACGATGTTACATTAATGCGTTTGGTTAGAGAGAAAAAAATTAAAGAAGAAAATAAAAAATATTGGGGAAAATCTAGTTCTATGATAGCTACCCTATTAGTAGGAAACAATATTGTGAATATTACAGCAAGTTCCATCATAACTGTATTTGCAATAAGGCTTGCTGAAGCATTGTCTCATATATCTACTAATTTAATGGTTACTATATCAACTGCAACAATAACTGTGCTTATTATTATATTCGGAGAGATACTGCCTAAAGTTCTTATGAGAGTTAATGCTGAAAAGATGATGCCTTATCTTCTTTATTTTATGAAATTCTGCCATTTTATATTTAAGCCTATAACTTTTTTAATGGATAAAATAACTACTTTTATAATGAACTACTTTGTTCCAAAAAAATTAAGAAATACAGAAAAAAGAAGTGCATTATCAAGTATGGACGATATTACAACTATAATTCATTTAGGACATAAAGAAGGTATAATAAAAGAATACACTCATGAACTTTTAACTGGTGTAATAGATTTTAGAAATAAGACTGTAGAAGAAATTATGACTCCTCGTGTAGATATGGTATGTATAGAGGCTGAAACCGATGTTGATGAAATTATAAGACTTGCTGTAGAAACAGGGCTTTCAAGATTTCCTGTATATGAAGAAACTGTTGACCATATAATAGGAATATTTCATACAAGGGCTTTATTTAAAGAATATGTTAAAGGCTCTTCTAAAAAAAGTAAATTAAAAAAGAAAGCTATTGACTATATAATGCTCCCATACTTTGTACCTGAAACTAAAACTATAAGCAGTTTATTTACTGATATGCAAAAGAAAAAACTTCAAATGGTAATTACAATCGATGAATACGGCGGAACTGCTGGGCTTGTTACTATGGAAGATATTATTGAAGAGATTATGGGTGATATAGAAGATGAAAGCGATAAAAAAGAAGCTGATGTTATAAGATTTAAGGGAAAAAGAATTATTATAAATGGAAATGCCTCTATAGAAGATGTTAATAAAACTTTAAAATTAGAATTGGAACATGAAGAATATCAGACTATAGCTGGATATGTACTTGATATGCTGGATCATATACCTGAAACTAATGAACGTTTTATATTAAAAGGCTATAGAGGAAGAATAATGAAAGTTGAAGACAGAAGAATAGTAGAAATAGAGTTCACTCCTCTAAAATATACAAGAAGCAGCGATACTAATGATAACAATGAAAATAATGAAACTCAAGATGTTCATGATATAGAAAAAAATGATTTAGAAATTGTAAATGAATAAGATAATAAATAATATAAATAAACAATTCAAAATTAGGCTAAACTATGATAAAAACAATAATCATTACTATACTATTAATATTTTCTTTATTATCATGTTCTGATAAAACTAATGATAAAGAACAAAAAATACCAGAACCTCCGAAAAGTATTCAGCTGGTATTTACTGGCGATATAATGACGCATCCTACTATAGTAAATGCATTTCAAAGCAATGATGTATTAATAGATTTAAAAGAGTATTTTCAAGGTGATATTGTTTTTGCAAATTTAGAGTTTGTTGTTAATACAAATAAACCTCCTATGCCTTATCCAGAGTTTAACGGCTCTTTAGATTATTTAAAATATTTCTTTAATTATTTTAATACATTTTCTATTGCCAATAATCATGCCTATGATCAAGGAGCTCAGGCTGAAGCTGAAACTGTAGCAGAACTTCATAGAAATAATAAATTAACTTTAGGAGGCTCTACTAACTCTCCAAATATAGCACCAATCATAACAAATATTAATAACATACCTCTTTTTATATCTGCATATACAATGCTTGATAACGGACTTAGCCATAAAACTAATAAAAACGATTATTTCTACTTTATGAATTTCTTTCCAAAACAAGAAGATTTAATAGAAAAAGTAAAGTCTGATTTGGCACTTGCTACAAACAATGAAATAAAAATAATATCTCTTCACTTTGGATTAGAATATACAACAGCTCCAGAAGAAGCAACAATAAAAACTGCAAGAGCCTTGATAGAAAACGGTGTTGATATAATAGTAGGTCATCATCCGCATGTACCTAGACCTGTAGAAATATACGAAGGCACTAATCACAGCGGTATAATAATATATTCTCTTGGAAACTTCATTGCAAATCATAAAGGAAGGTATCCTTATCTCGATATAGGTACAGTGGTTTCATTAAATATAAATGAAAACAGAGAAATTAGTTTCTCATATGTTCCAACTTATTATGCTTTCTTCAAACAAAAAGGATTTGAAGTAGTAATAAAGCCTATAAAAGAAGACCCTAATATTAGTATGCCTACTCTCTCAAGCAATTATGTTTATAGTACTTATGATACCAATGCCATTAAAAAAGGATATGAACTCATACACAATTTTTACTCTCCTTTAACAAATGAAAAAGTAAAAACTATGTTTACATTCGATGCAACTAATTATAGTAATACAGTTTCTAATGAAAGTTTGGCTTATAATTAAGAATACTTATATTATTTAATTTTTATAATTAAAAAATCATTGACAAAGATTTCAATATATACTATATTGTTATACCTATATGAGTAATAATTATGACAGAGAAATAGAAAGCGTATTTTCCACAAACGCAATAAGCTACATGAGAAAAGCAATAGTAGATGCTTACGGTAATGAAGTATACTTTGGAATAAATTTTAATGCCTACGGAATACTCGATTATATAGAAGTTATGGCTAGAGGAAACAAAGACTCTGTACCTGCTATAATATCATTATCATTAGAGTTTGATGCTGTAATTCATAATCACCCGTCTGGACAGCTTACTCCTTCAAGACCAGATTTGGCAATAGCAAGCGAACTTGGAAATAATGCAGGCGTAGGTTTTTATATAGTTAATAATGATGTTGATGAGTATTATGAAGTAGTAAAACCTATAAAAGCAGAAAATATCAAAACAATAGATGTACCAGACGCTTTATATATGTTCACAGAAAACGGAACATTGAGCAAATTATTAAAAAAGTACGAATACAGACAAGAACAAACAGAACTCGTTGAAGCTACCATTGAATCATTTAATAATAATAAACATTTAATATCAGAAGCAGGCACTGGAATAGGAAAATCTTTTGCATACCTAGTACCAGCCTTATTATGGCTTAAAGAAAATAAAACTAGAATAGTAATTTCTACAAACACTATAAATTTACAGGAACAGATTATATCAAAGGATATACCTTCTATTATAGGAGGAATTGCTCCTAATGTTAAATACGCTTTGGTTAAGGGCAGAAACAATTATGTATGCATAAAAAAAGTTAAAGATGCTCTAAACGATACTGACAGACTTGACTTTGAAGAACAGGTAAGATTTTTTGAAGATATTAATAATTGGCTTAATATAACTAAAGACGGCTCTATAACAGATTTGGGATATAAACCTCAGAGTGAATTATGGGAAATGGTTGCCTGCGATACCGATACATGTACTCATAGAAAATGCGAATACTTAGAAGACTGTTATTTTTATAAAATGCGTAAACAGTTAAATGCTGCTCAGTTATTAATAGTTAATCATCATATACTGTGTGCGGATTTATCTTTATATGCAGAAACAGCAGGACGATACAGCCTTCTTCCAAGATATACAAAAGTTTTAATTGATGAGGCACATAATTTTGAAAACTCTGCTTCAAGCTACTTCGGAGATGAAGGAAGTAAAAACGGAATATCAAAGGCACTTTTTTATATTTCAAGAATAAAGAAAAATAAAAGACTTGGCATTATAGAAAGTATTAATATTATGCTTAATGAAAAAAAATCATTAATTGAAAAGCATGAATATGATGAAATATTAGATTTAATAAATAAAGCTCATGATTTAACTTCAAGGGTAAGAAATGTTACTGAAGATAAAACAAAAGAGTTTATGAATTACTGCCATAAAAATATTCAGACAAAAGAAGGATTGGGCTATAAATTCAGAATAAGCCCAGAACTTGTAAGTACTAATCATTGGAAAAATGACGGATTAAAGCCTCTCAGAGAGATGGTGCTTTCAATGACTTCTCTTGTAAATATTTGCGATAAATTATATAAAAAGTTTTTTGATATAGCTATTGAAAAAGATTTTGATTATGAAGAAATAGCACAAATGGCAAATGCATATTTAGAGAGACTAAAAAGACAATTAGTATCTTTGAATGCTGTAATAGATTATAAAAAAGACGAATATATAAGATGGATAGAAACAAGACTCACAAAAAAAGGAAGTCTTATACTAAACTGGCACTTAACTCCTGTAACAGTGGCAAAAAATTTAAATGATTTTCTATATTCAAGATTTGATACAGTTGCAATGTACTCTGCTACTTTAACCGTATCAAAAAGTTTTAATTTTTTCTCAAACAGACTAGGCTTTGATTATATCGAAAAAAATAAAAAAATAGAAATATATTTGGAGTCTCCTTTTAATTACGAGGATAATGCAAGGCTCTATATAGCAGCTGATATGCCTGATGTTGCCTCAGATACATTTAATGACTTTACATCAAAAGTACTATTAGATGTATGCGATATTACTGGAGGAAGAGCTTTTATATTATTTACATCTTTCTCATCGCTTATGAGTGTATATGAAAATACAGCTAAAAAATTAAAGAGTAAAAATATAAATGCTTTGGCACAAACAGCATCAGTACATAGACATACTCTTCTCGATATGTTTAAATCGTCTTCAAATAATGTGCTTTACGGAGTAGATTCTTTCTGGGAAGGAGTTGATGTAGCAGGCAAAAATTTGGAAGTAGTTATTATACCAAAACTCCCATTTGCCGTACCAACCGACCCTATAAGCGAAGGAAGATACAGATACATTGAAGAAAACGGCGGAAATGCATTTTTGGACTATGCTCTGCCATTTGCTGTTATAAAGTTTAAACAGGGTTTCGGACGCCTTATAAGAAGCAAAGATGACAGAGGAGTTGTATTTGTTCTCGATAAAAGATTATATACCAAAAATTACGGCATTCAATTCATTCAATCTCTTCCTAATGCTAAAGTGATAAAGGCTAGTATGAGAGAGATTTTTAATGATATGAATAATTTTTTTGACTATTAATACATACATACATAAACGACTACAATTTGTCAAATAAACTGCTAAAATTTTATATATAATCTTATCAAGTAATTTTGAAACAAGTATACTATAATTAATTATCTCATTAAAAATAAATTATCATAACAATAAAAAATAGGAGCAAATAATTAAATTTACTCCTATTACAATTAAACATCACTAATAATTAATTAAAATCATATAATAAATGAATAATATTTAGTGTTTCCTTCAGTATCCATAACCTCTATAGTAACAGAACCAGCCTCAGCATCATCTATATTAATAGTAAATGTTTCGTTCATAGAATCTAATAATCCGTCATTTGGAACTATATATCTCCATTCTCCTGTTATAGTAGAATATCTCACAGTTTTAATGAATGATAATTTATCTTCTACTCTAAATGTAACTTTTCTATCTGCACCAGTTCCAGTAACATTAAAATCAAAAATTTCAGGAGAATCATTATCATATTTAACATTAAACACTTCTAAAGTTTTTGTTTTTATCTCGCCTACTGGATTATCATATTTATCGCTTGCTGTTATTCTAAAGTCATATATACCAGAAGGCATTAAATAGGAATTAAATTTATAATATGATGTTTCCAAATTGGAAGCTAATTTTCTATAATTTTTTTCGCCTTTTAATCTGTATTCCAAATCATATGATAATTTATCACCGTTAGGGTCAGAGCCTTTCCAATATACCATAGATTCATTTTCTTCTAATTGAGGGCTTTTAGCTGTTTCAGAAGAATCATTCTGCTGACGGTATCTTGTAGTAAGTCCTCCGTTTAATACTTCAGGAGCCAAATTGTTTTCAACATATGTAAAATCCATAGAATTTAATACTGGAGTTATTTCAGTATCAGAAGTCTCCATTGTAACCTTAAACTGCATAAATCTGCCTTCTGGAGCATTTACTTTACCATTGGCATCAATAGGGACAAAATCGCTCCAGCTTTTATCAACTCTAGCAGCATTTCCAGTTCTAACTTCAACAGATATATTACCGCCTTGAGGAACTGTACTCATAGAATTAAAACTTCCTAATTTGCTTAAAAGTTTTAAATCCAATGTATCGCTTGTAAAACTTCCATAATTAGGATAACCATGTTTTATTCTGTATATCTCACCTGTTTTTGATATAGCAAAATAAAGTCCGTCTTCAGAAACTGCAAATGTAGAAAGTATTTTATTTTTTAATCCGCCTATATATGATAAAAGTCCGTCATCTCCGTTAATTTTATATATATCAGCAGTATCTCCAGTAACAAAATATATATTATTGTTTTTATCGCTGCTTAATGCCAAAACTAATGTCTGATTTAGGAAGAATAATCTTTGAACTGTTCCGTTAGTATCAGCTCTGTAAAGAGAGTTTCTAAACTCCTTATCAGCTTCATCAGGTCTTTTATCTCCGTCTATAATAGAAGGAAGTATTAAATAAGCAGGCTGTCTAGTAGCTGTACCAAAGTATAAATTACCTACATTATCCATAGTAATAGCATAAACTTCATTTTCAGCGGTGTCATAAACTACACTGTATGAAGGATTTTCTAAGTTTGTAGATAAATCTATACATAATACCAAACCTCTTCCAGCAGTACCGACATACATTTTATTATTTTTACTGTCAAAATACAATGACATAGCATGCTGTTCTTCAGTTTTTAATATCTCTTTAATTTCACCTTCTGATGATATTTTTATTACTCTGGCATTATTTCCGCCTGCAGCAGCAAAAAGATTTCCATTATTATCAAACTTCATATCCCATATATAAGTATCATCTAAAGTTTTTCTCCAAAGTTCTTTACCGTTACTGTCATACTTTATTATTTTAGCATAAGGTCCGACAGCTGCATATACATTACCCTGACTGTCGCTTATAACAGCAGTAAAAGCACTTTCTTTACTTTCTGAAGCAAAAGAAGTAAAATTTGTGGATGCTGCATCTCTTTTGTATAGTTCAGCACCGCTTCCGCTTATGGCAGCAAACATACCGCCGTCATTAGCAGGATAAATTTTCCAAATATCCTTTCCAGAAATAGCTCCGTTTTGCTCTATAACAGGGGCTAATGTTAAACTGCCCTGTTCTGTAAGCATAACTCCGTCATATATACCATTGTCATAAAAGCCTCTTTTTGTACTAGACAATGTCCTAGTAACAACTGCAAAAACATTAGCAGAAGTTAATATTAGTATAAACTGCAGTATAAAAATAATCTTAGCGATTTTCATATTTTCTAGCCCCTTCAATTATTATATCTAATTTAATTAATCCAAGTGTAGAACATGGCATTTCATATTTTCCGTCAACAGCAGTAATAACAGCCGCCTTATCAGAAGTGGCATTTTTTGCCATTATACCATATTTGGAAGGCGGAAGTGTAGGATATAAGTCTTTTCCTATCTGTACGCCTCTTGATGATGAATAAAGCCATACTCTAAGAGAACTGTCATCATAACTCTTTCCATAAATACGCATAACATCATCTAAACTTCTTATCTCATATTTATTAGGCATAAACAGCTGTTCTGCATAATTATAAATATATTCATTAGCAGCATAAATACTGTAAACATCTGTCTTCAAATTAACAGGAAGTTTTACTGGTATATCTATGTACTGTTTCTCTTTACCATAAGGTGTAAGTCCTACTCTTAAATGTATAGTTTCTCCTGCTACAGCTCTAGGCTCTACCAAAGTTATATCATTCAAGAAAGCATATTCAAGATTATTTCTTTTGATCGATAATTTAACAGATTTTATTCCTACTCTATTAAAATTATTGTATATAAAGAAATCTATAGGAGATATCAGCTGTTCTATAGCAGATTTAAAGGCATCTGTTGAAGAATAAGCTAATATTCTGTCATTTACTTTATAAGGTTCTTTAAAATAATCAGTTTCTATTTCATAGCTTATGCTGAATACTCCCTCTTCCTCTCCGCCTGCAGTAGAACTTATAGCACTGTATATAGCCATAGAAAGTATATCAGAAAAATAAGTAGGATCATTTAATACTCTAAAATTATAATCTCTTGTAAGGAAAGTTTGATCTTCTATTTCTAATTTTACAGGCACCATAGTGTTTTCTGGAACTTCACCATAAACTCCAGACACTCCGAATACTCCGTCATAAACAGTATATCCCAAATAATTAGAATAAGCAGCACCGAGTTTAAAAGAAGAATCTACTGAAGCTACTATATGATTAATATAAGCCCTAGAAACAGGAGCTCTTAATCTTCCTTTAGACCACATTGAATGCCCAAAAAGCAAAAACTTTTCATTGTCAGTATGCGAAACTGTTCCGATACCAGCCATAGAAACATCTCCGTCAGCCAACACTATAGCAACGGAATCACCAAATAAAAATTTAGTCGCCTGATTTGTGTCGGAAATAGATCCGCCAGTCTGCATAGGATAAAATCCGCTTTTTTTGAATGAAGAAGAATATTCATCAAATGCCTTACTGCTTATACCAGAAAATATTAATGGTGTTTGAAGAGAATTATTATCAGCAAAACCTAAAGCAGGCGATTTAGCATTAGTATCTTCGTATAATTTGTACATTTCTTCTATAGGAGTTACTCCTGCTATAGGGTCTTTAGCATAATTCCAGCCGAAAGCCAAAGCACCTGCTATTTTTCCGTCAAAATATATAGGCGAACCGCTCATACCTGCTACTGTACCTGAATGATCCAAATTAAGACCTTCGC
The DNA here is from genome assembly GCF_949287625.1 of uncultured Brachyspira sp. Lineage (GTDB taxonomy): Bacteria > Spirochaetota > Brachyspiria > Brachyspirales > Brachyspiraceae > Brachyspira. Next base: position 30,836 of record NZ_CASEGO010000015.1, read on the forward strand.
ACTGTATAAGTATAGCATCGCTGTTATGCCATCTCTTTTTTAATATAGATAATACCTTTACCTTGAAAGGCTCTACATTTGTACCATGTATAACTGTATAGCCTACGCCTTCCATTCCTTCATAAATCTCGCTTATTGGAATAACCTCTGGATTTTCTGGAGGGGTTTTAGGCAAATCTTCTGTCTGTGTAAATAAATTGAATGCAAAAACAAATATTAATGCAAAAATAAAAAATATTCTTTTTTCCATAGCTTCCATATTATAAATTTATAGATTTTTTCAGATAATTATAACTATAAATAAACTATATTTCAATATAAATAGTAAAAATTATAATATACTATTTTTCATTATCTACAAGTAAATTAATAAAAAAAATTTACCTTGACAAATAATATATATATATTAATATTATAATAATAGGTAGTATATAAAATAAAGAGGTTTTAAAAGTGGTTGAAGCAAAAATACTTAATTTAGCAATAACTGACAAAGGTTTTGTTGTAATATTAAAGCCGGAAAAGTCTGATAAAGTTGTTCCTATATCAATAGCATATTTAGAAGCTCAGTCTATAATGGCAAGCCTTATAGGATACAAAATTGAAAGACCTCTCACTCATGACATTGTAAGCAGTATATTTCAAAACTGCGGTATACGTTTAATTAATGTCATAATTGACAATGTACATATAGATACATTCTTTTCTAAACTGGTTATAGAACATAACGGAAAAAATATATTTATAGATTCCAGACCTTCTGATGCAATAGCACTCTCTCTAAAATCTAAAGCTCCAATATTTATAGAAGAGCATGTTGTAGATAAAGCTGGTATTGTACTTGAAGATAATGACAGCCTTATGAAAGTGAAAGACAGCATACCTTTCACATATCAAAGATTTGACAGAGAAGATCTTAAAGAAACAGGCAGCGAAAATATATTTACAAAAAAAGAACCTGAAGAATATAATAATATTAATACAAATACTAAAGACAGCAAAAAAAATAAAGAAGAACTGCAGAGATTATTGGATCAGGCAGTAAAAGAAGAAAGATATGAAGATGCTGCAAAATACAGAGATGAGCTTGATAATTTAAGTGAATAATAAAATAATAACTTTTATATTCCTAGAGATTACATAGAGGTTATAATGAAACACTGTATAAAAACTATTTTACTTTTTTTTATTCTTACATATTCTATCATATATGCAAAACCGTCTGATAAAATAAGGTTTGATTCTAATGAACTTACAGAATTGGAATACGATTTTTTTACTAAAATTGATAATGGAGAAACTAATGATTTAGAACTTCATTATGATGGATTTATAATAGCTTCTGGTATAACTGATGAAGAAGAGTTTAAATTTTACAGAGGAAAATTAGATGAAATAAGAAATCTTGCTAAAAAAGATCTTTCTCATTATACTGAAGAAGGAGCCTATGCATTTGGTAAAAGATTATTAAATTGGCTTTATTCAAGCGGCGTATTAAAAAAATATTTTGAAACCTCTACTCTATTTCAGGATTTAATATATAAAGGTGAATATAACTGTTTAAGTTCAAGTATACTCTATTCTTTATTATACAGAGAATTTGGTTTTAAGGTTACAGGTGTATTAACATCAAGTCATGCTTTCTGTACAGTATACACTGAGCAAGGAAAAATAGACATAGAAACAACTATATCAAGAGGATTTAACCCAGGTCAGAAAGAAATTAGAAATACAGGAAATTCTACAATAGTTACTTTTGTTCCTCAAGGCAATTATAGAGACAGAAACGAAGTAGATGTATTCACATTAATAGCAACACTTTATCCCAACTCTATATCATTAAAAAAAATAGAGAAAGATTTGGAAAAACAGCTTGTTATGGCAAAAAAAGCATATTATTTATCGCCTAACACTGAAATATACAATAAAAATTTAATTAATGCCTATAATAGATTGGCATTAGATTATCTTAAAAAAAATGATTATGAAGTTGCATATAAAACTTTGGAAGAAGCATATGTATTTGATCCTTCAAGTTCTATGACTAAAAATAATAGAATACATTATTATAATACAATAGGTACTTCTTATTTAAGCCAAAAAGACTACCCTAATGCTATACAAATATACAAAATTGGAATATCTGACTTAGGCGATGATGCAAGCGTATTAAAAAGAAATTTAAAAGTATCATACTATAATTATGCTGTTACAGAGTATAATGAAAGAAGATATAATAATGCTAATACAATATCTGAAGAGGCTTTAAAATTATTTCCAAATGACAGGGATTTTATTAAATTATTGTCTTCAATACCAAAATAATAAAAAAATAATGCCGATTAATAGTATATGAAAATTTATTTTACATTATTAATAATAACGGCATATTTTAGTTTTTTATACCCTCAAAACTCATTTGATTATAATTTGAATGTAAAATTTAGAGTAATAGAAAAATTTGATAAATTACTCTCTTCTGATAATAAAGAATATGTTTTTTATATAGACGCTAATTATATTTTTACTGAAGAAGGAAAAGCTATATACAGCAATAATATATATAATATTCAAACAACTTTAAACGATTTAGAAGAAAAACTTGATAAAGCCCAAACTCAAGAAGAAAAAATGCAGTTAAATCAGAATATCAGAATATATAAAGGACTTTTAGCTTATAATACTCCTCCAAAAAAATTTATAACTCTATTGATAAATAGACAATTATATGACTACATTGCTAAATATCCGTCAAGCTATATAGATAATATGATGCAGAATAATTTGCAGCAGTTTTATGATGATATAAGAAATAATATTATATTAAATGAAAAGTACACAGGACGCTTTACTTCACTTCTATTTATCACCAAAGAAAAATTTAAATATTATACTGGAAGAACATAAATTATAATTATTAGACTTGTTTCAAAAGTACTTGACAAGATTATGTATAAAATTTTATAATTTATCAATTATAAAAATAATGTTTTATATGTTATATAAATTATCGTTTTAGTGGGGTTTGGGGCAAAGCCCCAACTATAATTAAAAAAATATTAAATTAAAAAACTATAAATATTAAGAAATTGAGTTTTGAAACAAGTCTATTATAAATTAAATTTAGATTTTACTTTTTTAATATCATACCTAGCTGTTCCGCCTTTTACCTGAATCATCTCCTCAGAAACATCAGAAGCAAACTCTAATACATTTTTTATATCCAAATCTCTTAGTATAGCATAACTTAAAGCAGCACAAAAACTATCCCCTGCCCCTACTGTATCAATAACATTAACCTTATTTGAAGGCTTAAATATATAGTCATTATTATAAAATACACTAGCACCTTTAGATCCAAGTGTAAGAAATATATAATCAATATTAAAATCTTTATTAATGGCTTTGAGTAAAGTTTCATTATCATTTTCTAATGAAGGATAAAAAAGCCCTTTTATTACAGCAAGCTCATCATCATTAATTTTTAATATATTGACAAACTCTAAAGATTCTTTTATTTTTTCTTTTGTGTAATAATTTTTTCTAAAAGTAACATCGCACACTTTATATTTAGATTTAATATTTTGAAATATTTTTTTTAATGTAGTATATGACTTTTCATTTCTTTCTGAGAGTATATTAAAATAAAATAAATCATAATTTTCATTTAAAGCATTTTCTATATCTTTATTATATTCTATATTATCCCATGCTGCATTTTCATGTATAATATAATCTGGAACTTTTTTCTCATTAAGAAATACTGTAGCTTTACCTGTTTCATAATTATCTAATATCTGTATCAATGACTTGTCTATATTTTCATTATTTATAAATGATAATGCATCTTTAGAATAATCATCATTACCCAATGCCGTTATAAATTTAAGTCTGTCATCATGTCCCATAAGCCTAGAAAGCTGAAGAGAATAATTAAATGGAGCACCTCCGATTACAGAAACATTATCATATACATCGTATAAAAGCTCTCCGAAACTAAGTATATTACTCATAAATAAACTCCTAAATAAATCTTTACTCTTTATTCTCAATAGGTGCTTTTAATAACAGTCTTACTATAGAATTATTTGTTATCTCAAATCCTGCCTGAGGTGAATAATCATAAACATATCCTTCACCTTGTATGGCTATTTTGGCATTATTATTTGATACTATATACGATATATTATTCAAAGCATCTCTTAAAGAAAGCCCCATTATATTCGGCATAATATTATTAGCGGCACTGTAATAGCTATTAGAAGGAGGCACTAATGATAAAAAGTCATTCGTATTTATAGTATAAATATCACCGTCAACAAGCCCTAAATAAGGTATTATCTGATTTGCAATTTTAGCAAATAAAGGAGCCGCTACCCTTCCAGCTGACTGCGTACCTTTTCCCTGAGGGTCATCAAGCAGAACTAGTATTGATATTTTTGGGTCTTCAAGAGGAAAACCTCCGATAAATATAGACTGATAATATTTTTCTGGTTTTTCTGATTCATTGTCTCTATAAACTTCAGTTATAGCAGTACCAGTTTTGCCTACAACATCAATATTAAGAAGATTAGCCCTGTATCCTGTAGAACCAGATTCAACACCTTTTCTAAGAAGTACTCTTGCTATTTGAGAATACTGTTCATCTATAATTCTAGTCTTTTTAAGCCTGTTTGTAACACTTATTTTTTCTATTCCGTCATAAATGGAATCAACTACATGCATAGGTACTTTCCAGCCTCCGTTAAGAAGCGGAAGATAAGATGCTGCTATCTGCATAGGAGTAACACTCAAATCATATCCTATAGCCAAATATCCTCTTGAAAATCTATGCCATTTATTTAAAGGGTGATATATACCGCTCCACTCATTTTTATAAGGTCCTACTCCTGTAGGCTCTCCGAAACCAAATCTTTTTAAATAATCATAAAAAAACTGCTTATCTATTCTCTCAGCTATAGTAACAATAGCATAATTGCAGCTGTATTTTAATATATCATTAAAAGCCACATCTCCATGCGGATAATCACAATGTATGCGTGTTTGTCTGCTGTAATCATAATACCCTTTACAATGAAAAACTTCATCACTATTTACAACACCCTGTTCTATAGCAGCAAGTTCTGCAAATATTTTCATTGTACTGCCTGGATATATTGTACTCATTATACTCCTATCCATTCTTTCATTATTAACATAAATAAATGGATTATTAGGATCAAAAGAAGGATAAGAATAATTTGCTATAACAGCACCTGTATTAACATCTGATACTATGACTGTAGCCGACTGAGGAGATCTTTCTGCCACAGTTTTCAATACTTCGTTTCGTACTATAGTTTGAATATCTCTATCTAATGTTAATACTATATCTTTTGGATTATCATTTTCTGATGATAAAATTGATTCATAAGTAGCTTCAAGTCCTGCATATCCTTCTGTTTCAGTTCTGTTCATATAACCTATCACATGTGCAAAAACATCTTCATACGGATAAAATCTTTTGTAGCTTTCTATACCATAAATACTTTTTACTGTATACTTGTCTTTTATTTCTTTTATCTTTTTATAAGAGTCCAAATTAATATTTTGAGCTAATCTTATAGTTCTCCTTCTTGTAGATATCAAATCAGTAAATTTTTCTTTTGTAATACCAATAATACTAAAAATTTGACTGTATGCTTCATTAATATCAGTATTTTCATTTCCATCTAATGAAACAGATTCTGTATCAAGGTATATTGTATAAGCTGGGATATTAATTGTAAGAGGACGCATTTTAGAGTCGTATATAGTTCCTCTGGGTTTATCAAGACCATCTAAAGAAGTAAGCGATTTTCTATTTTTTACTGTAAGATTAAATAATCTAAAAAATATAGCAATAGTTACTATGAGAAAACATACAAGAAATAAATATAGTTTTTTTATACGAACTTCATTCATAATTAAAAAATGAGGCGGCGAACGGATTTGAACCGATGATAAGAGTTTTGCAGACTCCTGCCTTACCACTTGGCGACGCCGCCGTATTTTGGATTTAGTAATAATATATCAAAACAAATAAAAAGTCAATATGTTATAAAAAAAATATAGTTTTTTATTTAATTACAAAATTGCTGTAAACTTTACAAAATTGCATATTTTATAATTATATACAGAAATCAAAAGCCTAGTCTAATTTTTTATAAAAACTTTACATAATTTTTTTATTAAAGTTTTATATAAAATATATTGAGATTTTTAAATTATAAATATACAATATAGATAAAATCAAATATATATTAGGAGTATATATGAGTATAGGCTCTAGCAGAAGCAAATTAGAAGACGGTATAAAATTCTTTAGAAATGAAAACTATAAAGAAGCTATTGACTCATTAGAAAAAATATTTTCAGAGAAAAATGATGTAGAGTCTGGATATCATTTAGCATTAGCCTATGCCCAAATTCAGGATTATGATAATACTCTTCAGGTATTTGATAAAATAATGAGACGTTTGGATAACCCTCTAAGACTTATGCAGGCACATATTATTGTTGGATATATATACGCAGTAAAAGAGATGTATGATCTAGCTGAATTTGAACTTATGGACGCATTATCTTCTGGGGTAGAAAATACTCAGATACATGCTGCTTTGGGTTATGTATACTACAAAAAGGGAAATATTAGAAAAGCAATAGAGCATTTAAAAAAGGCGGTAAATCTTGACCCTAAAAGTGCAAATGCAAGAAACTCTTTAGGTTTTATATTAGCAGATACTGAAACCAATATAGATGAAGGAATAGAAGAAATAAAAAAAGCCATATCAATAGATCCTAATAATCCAGCATATTTAGATTCTTTGGGCTGGGCTTTCCTTAAAAAAAATGATTTGCTTCATGCCAAAGAATATTTAACAAAAGCATTTGAACTAGCTCCTACAAACAGAGATATAAAAGAACATTTATTAAAGCTAGACCAATTATCATTTAAAAAATAATAATCAAAATAAATATATTATATAAAAAATATTATTAGGGGGAGTTATGAAGTATATAATAGCAATTATATTATCATTTTATATTTTTTCTTTTAGCTTATATTCTCAGCACAAAGCTGAATATTTGGGAAATAATATATCAATAGTGAGAGACGGTCAAACTATAAATAAAATGCCTGAACTTAAAAATAATGATATATTAGAAACCAAAAAAGACTCTTTTGCTCAAATAAATATAAATGATAAATATTATTATATAGCTCCAAACAGTAAAATAAAAATAACTTCTTCTAATGCTCAAGTTATTAATGGTGCTTTATATATTAGAGATAAAAACTTTGATTCTTTAGATGATTTTAAAGATTATGATAAAGACATAAAAATATATGCAGACCCATTTCCTTTTTATGCAGGTAAAGTATCAACTATATTCATAACCTCTAAAGATGAAATAAAAATAGAAAACTCAAAACTTCTTGGAAGTGCAAGACCTATAGTTAAATTCTTTGAAGTTAAAGATGCTGATAGAAATTTAAAAGTATATAAAAGCATATTTGGAATATATGTAGGTGCTCAAGATGAAAAATATCAGTTTGTATCAAATATAGAATTAAAAGATAAAACCACTCTTAATGTAGCTATAGATATAAAACTTGATTTCACTCCGCCTCCACCAAAACCAAAACAAATACCGGGCGTTACTTCTACTATGAAAAATATTATAAGCAATCCTCAAAAATCAAGAGAAGAAAAAGAACTTTTAAATGGCAATGTTTATATAAGCTACACCCCTACTAATTATGCCGACAAAGTATATATAATGCCTTCCCAAGGAAGATACTCTTCAGGTTTCGGAGCTTTCAGGGGATACACAAAAGACTATGCAAGATATCATCAGGGTTTTGATATAGCAAATACAAATGGTACTCCTATAATAGCAGCCAATAACGGAGTTGTAAGAGTATCAAGAGAATTATTTGTAAGAGGAAACTGCGTTGTTATAGATCATGGTGAAGGAGTATATAGCTCATACTTTCATATGTCTAAATTAATAGCAAAAGAAGGACAGTATGTAAAAAAAGGAGAAGTTATAGGTTTAATAGGTTCTACTGGAATGTCAACTGGTCCGCATTGTCATTGGGAAATGAGAGCTGGAAATATGACTTTTGATCCTTTAAGCATACTAGAAAAGCCTGTTTCTTTCAACACAAAAGTGCTGACACAAATAAAATAATAAAAATTATTATATTAAGAGATACAATATAAATATGCAATTAAAAGAAAAATCAATAATAGAATTAGAAAATATACACAAAATAGAGCCTTTCTTTATTAGATATTTAACTATAATAAGTTCTGTTATTTTATTGATTTTATTTATATTTTTCTTTGGTACTAACAGACTTAATGAAGAGTATAATACAGTAAATGTTTGGAATAAAGAAACTCAGTCTATAGAACCTCCTTCACATGATAATAATTTTAATATAGACGGCATATTCAAACAAAATTTTTTCACAAAACCAGAAGGCATAGTACATTATTTTGATTTTAATGGAGATACGATATACTCTACCAACTTAGCAAGAGGGGAATTAGCAACAGCCAATAATCAAAACTTTATAATATATAAAAGATACGGTAACTATATAGATGCATATAATAATATGGGAATTATTATATGGCGTACAAATACATCTATTTATCCAGAAATAGCTCCTTATGCTGAGAGAATAATATATCATTCAAGCGATAATTCAAAAATACAGATGTTTGATTTTAATAATAACCCATTAAGCAGACATATACAATATGGAGAAATTATTACTGACGGAGCTTTCGCTCTTAATACTGGAGATTATATAGCAGGTTTTTCAAGCGGAGATATAGCATATATTAACAGAAACGGAAATCTATCATTCGCTATATCTACAATATTAAGCGAGATAAATATAGTAAAATCAGTAGCTATAAGCGAATATGGAAGTTTTGCTATGTCAGTAAGCGGAATAAGACCAGAATATATGACACTCTATGATGCAAACGGAAGCACTATGTGGTATTTAGAAACAGGTTTAAACAGAAGACGCCATGTATCAAGTTATGTAAGCGAAAAATCAATGACTGCTTTTATGCTTGCTGACAGAGACATTATACTATACACTTTAAACAAAGGTAAAGAAATTGACAGGATTAATTTAGAAAAGTATAATATGATGAATGCCGTTAATATGAAACTTAACAGTGAAACTAATTCTACAATTATGAGTGTATCAAAAGATGCTAAGAGCGTAGTTTTAATATATGATAATAATGCTAAAGAAATAGTTTTTGAAAAATATTTAGACGGCTGGGTGTATAATCTTGATATATCCAGTTTAGAAAATGAATATATGATAGTAAGCGACAAAATGATTTATACATATAAGAGAGTTAAACTATGAAAAAATATATATTAATATTATTTATAATATCATCTTTATTATTTGCAAGAGTGCCTATCGACGAGAACAGAATAAGAATAACAAGCACATTCGGAGAGTTTAGAACAGATCATTTCCATAACGGAGTAGATTTCGGCGGCAGCAGAATGGAAATATATCCTGTTAAAGATGGTGAGATAGTTTATTATCTTGATGAAGACGAAGACCCTACAAGACCGCTTTATGGAGTTGGAAATGTAGTTATGATAGAGCACCCTGATAATTTAAGAAGCTATTATTATCATATAGAACCAGGTACTATAGAAAAATCTTATGCCAAAGTAACAGAAAAAGATGTTATAGCTCTTACTGGAAACAGCGGAAGATCTGGAGGAGCACATCTGCATCTTACTATAGAAAATATGAAAGAAGGTTTGGTTGTAGACCCATTAGAATATCTTAACATAGATAAAGGTTCTTCTCAGCCTCCTTTAATTCATGGTATTTATTTAAGAACTGAAAACAGACTTATACAAATAAAAGATAAAATGCCTATGAGCTATAACGGAGAAATCAAACTATTCGTAAAGGCTTATGACTTATTAGGCGGAATACCTATGGGGCTAAAAAGAGTAAAAATATATATGAATGATGAACTTGTAAGAGATTATGACTTCACATACTTTATAAAAAGAGATAATGTATATTATATAGCTCCGAATTATAGATTTGAAGAAGTATACGGAGTGGACTCTCATTTTTACAGAGGAGGAGTATTCACCCCTAAAAGAGGAAAATATACTTTCAAAGCTGAAGTTACTGACTTTGATAATAAAACAGTTGTACTAACTAGGACTGTTAATTTTTATTAAATATATAAAATATGTTATATAGTACATACTGCATATGCACAGAATTTCATTAAAAAATAAAAAATATTTAGCTAATTTACTAATTATTAAAAATATAGTATAATAGTATGCATGAATTTTAAATTAGAATCCAACTTCAAACCTTCAGGAGATCAAGTAACAGCAATAGAATCTCTGGTAAAAGGTCTTGAAAATAAAAATAAATATCAAACTCTTTTGGGAGTTACAGCAAGCGGAAAAACTTTTACTATAGCCAATGTTATAGAAAAAGCTAATAGACCAACTCTTGTAATGTCTCATAATAAAACTTTGGCGGCTCAGCTTTATAGAGAGCTTAAAGATTTCTTCCCTAATAATGCTGTAGAATATTTTGTTTCATATTATGACTACTATCAGCCTGAAGCATATGTTCCAGCTAAAGATTTGTATATAGATAAAGACGCTTCGGTTAATGATGAAATTGACAGATTAAGACTTAAAGCAACAACTTCACTTCTTGAAAGGCGTGATGTCATAATAGTAGCTTCTGTTTCATGCATATACGGTTTGGGTTCTCCTGAAGATTACAGAAAGCTCTATATTTCAATAGAAAAAGACGGTGAATATGACAGAGATGAAATTATTGAAAAATTAGTTTCTATTCAGTATGAGCGTGTTAAAGATGTACTTGAGCGTGCGAGATTTAAGGTGATAGGCGATACGCTAGAAATAATGAGTGCTTATTCTGATGAGGTTATAAGAATAGAGTTTTTTGGAGATACTGTTGAAAAAATAGTAAAAATTAATCCTGTAACAAGACAAAAAATAGCTGAGCAAGACAGAGTTGTAATATATCCAGCCAAGCACTTTGTTACTGGAAGCGATAAACTAGCTGCTGGCATCAAATTAATAGAAGAGGAACTTGAAGAACAGTATAATAAGTTCAAATCTGAAGGAAAATTAGTAGAAGCAGAACGTATATACGGAAGAACTAAATATGACTTGGAAATGCTTAGAGAGGTTGGATACTGTGCTGGAATAGAAAATTATTCACGCCCATTATCAGGACGTAAAGAAGGAGACAGACCTGCTTGTTTAATAGATTATTTCCCAAAAGATTTTTTGACTATTATAGATGAGTCGCATGTAAGCGTGCCTCAGATTAGAGGTATGTTTTTCGGCGACAGAAGCAGAAAAGAAACTTTGGTAAAGTACGGTTTCAGACTTCCTTCAGCACTTGATAATAGACCTTTATTTTTTGAAGAGTTTGAAAAACTTACTAATGACACAATATATATAAGTGCAACTCCTGCAGAATATGAACTTAAAAAAAGCAGTCAGGTTGTAGAGCAGATAATCAGACCTACAGGACTTCTTGACCCTATTATAGAAGTATATCCTATTGACGGACAAATTGACAGAATACTTGAAGAAATAAAAAAGACTGTTTCAAATAATGAAAGAATATTTATAACAACTCTTACAAAAAAAATGGCTGAAGACCTCACAAAATATCTAAATGAAAACGGAGTTAGAACACGTTATCTGCATTCAGATATTCAAACTGTTGAACGCGTAGAGATAATAAGAGATTTAAGACTTGGAGCTTTTGATGTACTTGTAGGTATAAACCTTTTGAGAGAGGGGCTTGATGTACCAGAAGTATCTTTGATATTAATACTTGATGCCGACAAAACAGGCTTTTTGAGAAATACCACTACCCTAATACAGACTATAGGACGTGCTGCTAGAAATGCTAACGGCAGAGTTATAATGTTTGCTGACAGTATAAGCGATGCTATGAAAGTAGCAATAGAAGAAACAGAAAGAAGAAGAAAAATACAAATGGAGTATAATAAAGAGCATAATATTACTCCGAAAACTATTATCAAAAAAATACAGGATATTATAGAAAGAGAAGAGAAAGTTGAAACTTCTTATGAGCTTCATTTTGATTTCAGACGCTTTAATGAAAGAGTAAAAATCGATCCTAAACAGCAAAGCGATGACTATATAAAAGAATTAGAAAAAGAAATGAAAAGGGCTTCAGACAGTTTAGAATTTGAAAAAGCTATTGAGATAAGAGAGAAAATTAATCAGCTTAAACAATTAAAGCCAGCTAAAAAAACAGTACATAAAAATGTAACTTCAAAAAACCCTAATGGAAAAACTAAAAGATAATCGCGAAGGACTGCATATTTACTAAAATAATAAGTTATACAACATGTAAAACATTAGACTTGTTTCAAAACTAAATTAAGAAATATTTATACTATTTTGATTTTTAGTATTTTTCTTTTTATAACTGGGGCTTTGCCCCAGACCACACTTCTTTTGGTGACCCAAAGAAGCAAAAGGACTGCATATTTATATACTAAAACAATAAGTTATACAACATATAAAACATTATTTTGATAATTTATAAATTATCAAAATTTTATATATAATCTTGTCAAATACTTTTGAAACAAGTCTAATATTTTAAATTTAAAAAAATAACTTTAAAAAATTATAGTTATTTAGGTATAAATTAATCATATTCTACAGCTATTTTCATGCAGTTATCTTTTTTACTTTCAAATATATCATATCCTTTTAGAATATTATCTAATTTTATTCTATGAGTTATAAGAAAATCGGTATTTATTTTATCTTCTGATATAAGTTTTAATATTTCATCGCTATGAACGGCATCAACTCCCCCAGTTTTAAATATTAAATTCTTTCCATACATTATATTAAGCGGAAGTATCTGAGGCTTTTCATACATAGCAACTAAAGCAGCTGCTGAATTAGGACGTGCAATTTTCCAAGCTAATTCAAATGTATTATCTCCTCCAGCAGCCTCTATAACATTATCAGCAAGTCTTCCATTATTTATATCCTTTATAAACTCTTCAATATTTTCTGTTTTGTTTGGATTTATAAAAAAGTCTGCTAATCCTTTTTCTTTTGCTATATTTAATCTATTTTCATCTATATCCATAGCTATTATATTTTTTGCTCCAAATATTCTGGCACATATCATAGAGCAAAGTCCTACAGGTCCAGCTCCTATAACAGCCGCAGTATCATTATTTTTTACTTCTGAAAGCTCTGCCCCAAAATACCCGCTTGCTAAAATATCTCCTACAAACAAAGCCCTATCATAAGTTACATTTTCTGGAAGTATATTTAATGCTGTGTCGGCAAAAGGTACTCTCACATATTGAGCCTGACAGCCATTAATACGGCATCCTATTTTCCAGCCGCCTATTTCACAATTATTTATAAAACCATTTTTGCAGTAATAGCATTCTCCGCAGAAAGTAATGCAGTTGCATGACACTCTATCGCCTATTTTTATTTTTTTTACATCCTTGCCTACTTCTATCACCTCTCCTACAAATTCATGTCCAAGAACAATATTTTCTTTTGCTCTAGGAACAGCACCGTTAATTATATGCAAATCACTTGTACATATGCTTGATAATGTTACTTTTACTACTGCATCTTTTAAATCTAATATTTTAGGATTTTCTATTTTTTTTAAATCTATTTTTTTATTACCTAAATAAACCAATCCCTTCATAATATTTACTTCCTATTTTTATTGTTAATTATAACATTAAAATTAATATATTTAAAATATTTAATTCATTAAAAATATGCAAATAAAAAGGGACTTTTTTAAAGCCCCTAAATAATAATTATTATAAATTTTACCAATTATTTCTGCTAGGTTTTCTTAAAGCAGGTTCATCATTATTCGGTATAACTTTTTTAAGCTCATTAAATAATCTTTTTTCTTCTGAAGATAATTTTGAAGAAACATCTATATTTACTATTACAAATAAATCGCCTCTTCCAGATCTATTTATATGAGTAGCACCGCTTCCTTTTAATTTAAATACCTGACCGCTATTAGTACCTGCAGGTATTTTTATTTTAACTTTCTTTTTATCCAAAGTCTGTATATAAATATCAGCTCCTAATGCAGCCTGTACTATATTAATTCCTACTTCAGTTATTAAATCTATACCGTCTCTAACAAAATATTGATGAGGAGCTACATGTATATATAAATACAAATCTCCTGCCACTCCTCCGCCTATTGCTTCACCCTCTCCGCTTACTCTAAGCTGAGTACTATCCTCAATACCCTTAGGTATATTAACAGATATAGTTTTATTTTTCTTAACAGTTCCAGTTCCATGACATTTTTTACAAGGAGTAGTTACTATAGAACCGCTTCCATTACATTTACTGCAGGTTCTTCTTACACTGAAAAATCCCTGAGCCATTCTCACTTCTCCGCTTCCTCCGCAGGTAGGACAAGTCTGAGTTTTAGTTCCGGGCTCTGCTCCTGTACCATGACAAACATCACATATATCATTTTTGTCAAGTTTGATTTCCATTTTCTTACCAAAAACAGCATCTTCCAAAGAAAGAGTAATATCATGTCTTAAATCATTTCCCCTTCTCTGAGACCTTGAAGATCTTCCAGAAAATCCTCCTCCAAAAAATGAACTGAATATATCGTCTAAATCTCCAAATCCGCCAGAACCTCCAAACATCTGAGAGAAATCAAAACCGCCTCTGCCGTAAGCATCAGCAAAATCACTATGAACACCTTGAAAACCAAACTGATCATATTGAGCACGCTTTTTCTCATCAGATAATATCTCATAGGCTTCAGCAGCTTCTTTAAACTTTTCTTCAGCCTCTTTATTTCCGGGGTTTCTGTCTGGGTGATACTGCATAGCTAATTTTCTATATGCTTTTTTTATTTCATCATTAGTAGCAGTCTTTGCCACTCCTAATACTTCATAATAATCTCTTTTTTCTGCCATTTACTATATCCTCTGTATTAAATTAAAATTATTTTTTTCTTCTGCTTAATATCAGACCTAATCCAAGCCCTGCAGCAGCTAAAGCCCCAACAACATATTTATTGGAGGCTATATATAAAATATTATACTGCATACGCTTTTCTTTGTCTGATAAAACCTCATAAGCCTCTGTTATATCTATAAACATACGATTAGCTTTCTCATCTCCAGCATTTCTGTCTGGGTGATATTTCATAGCCAATTCTCTGTAAGATTTTTTTATTTTTTCATTACTGGAAAATATATTAACATTAAGTATTGCATAATAATCTTTATCCATAATAAATATATCCTTATATTATTTTCTAATTATCAAAAAACATCAAACTCTCAACAATAAATAATAACCCTGAAGCAATCCATATAGATTTAATACCAAATATCCTAGTAAAAAAACTGCCCAAAAAAGCTCCCAAAGTAAATGAAAAAAGAATGGTTAAATATATAAGTCCGTTCTTTAATCCTACTTTATCTCTATTAAATAAAAATCTAAATAAATTATCTGAAGCTGACTTTAAATTACCAGTACACATATTAGTAACATAAGTAAGTCCTTCAACCTTATTAAAAGTTATCATTAAAGTTGCCGACATAAATGATATAACACTTACAACTATAATGTTTGAAATACCTTTATGCATAAAACCAACTATAAAAAGTATAACAGCTGCCATTAATATAATAACATATTCCAATTCCATTAACTTTTTTTTATTCAAAACTTTTTTAATATATAAAGCAGTCCAAATTCCAATAATAAAAACACAAATAGGTATCAAATAATGCATAGTAAGAGCAAACTCTTTTTTAGCCAAATGCATAGCAAAAAATATCATATTACCAGTCTGAGCATAAGCAAATACTCCGTCTCTGGTAACATAAGTATAAGCATCTACAAATCCGCCTACCAAAGTAAGTATAGAAGCTATATATATAGTTTCTGTTGTATGAATGGATTCATTTTTTCTTTTAATAAAAGCTATAAAACTATTTTTCACTTTACCGCCTCAATTTTATTGCCAAATATTATAACATAAAAAAATATTTTTAGAAGCATATTTAATTATTTAGCACCATTGGCTTTTAATAATTCTGCTACATCTAAATGACTATTTTTTAAAGCATATTTAAAAGCATGCCTGTCATTTTTCACATCTGCCCCATTATCAATTAAATATTTTACTACTTCTAAATGTCCGTTTTTTGAGGCATTACTTAAACTTGTAGCTGCGTATTTATCACCTATTATATTAATATCTGCTCCATTCTCAATTAAATATTTTACTATATCCAAATGTCCATTTCCAGAAGCATATAATAAGGCAGTTCTGTAGGAATAATCTCTCATATTAACATCAGTTCCTAATTCTATTAAATATCTAACTATATCTAAATAACCATTTTCAGAAGCATACATTAAAGCATGTCTATCATTTTTAAATTCTGCCCCTTTATCTATAAGCAGTTTTACCAATTCTAAATTACCATTTTTGGCAGCAGAACTTAATGCATGTCGGTCATTTGATGCTTCGTATCCTTTTTCTAATAAATACTTTGCTATTTTTTTATATCCTTTTTCTAAAGAATACATCAAAGCATATCTGTCGTCTTTGAATTTTAAACCTTTATCTATAAGCAGTTTAACTATATCAAAATGACCATTTTTTGAAGCATAAGTTAAAGCTGTCTTGTAATAGTAATCTTTTATATTAATATCCGCTCTATTATCAATTAAATATTTTACTATATCTAAACAGCCATTTTCAGAAGCATACATCAAAGGCGTTTTATAATAATCATCTTCTGTATTAACATCATATCCAGATGATATTAAATATTTTACTCTTTCAAAATCATTATTTTTAACAGCCTCTAATAATTTCATGTTCTAAATAATAACTAATTACAAAATTACAATTTTAAAATTTCTTCGGTACTTAAACCTGTTATTTTGCTTATTAAATTTATATCAAGATTTTCATTCTTCATATTTTTAGCCAAAACATATTTTTCTTTTTCGATACCTTTTTCAATACCTTTTTCTATACCCTTTGATATGCCTTTTCTCTCAGCCTCTGCTAATTCATAATCAAGCATTCTTTTATTAAAATATTCATCAGCCTCTTTTCTTCTATAACTGTCTATTAAAGGATTAGTATGTACAAACGATTCGGATTTTAATTTTACCTCTTCAAATATAGTATCTTCTTTCAATAAATTTTCCATTTTATCCCCCTTAAAAAATTTTAACCAAGATAAAAATTTCTTCTCTGCTTCATCATAACTTGAATTAAAATTAAATTTAGGAAGCTCTATATAATGAAGCTGACAATGATTAGTAAGTATTCTGTTATGTTTAATCTCTTTCAAAACATAGCAAGTATGAATATCATTTATATCATACATCAAATTAAAATTCAAAATATTAATGCTTATTACTGGACATAAATTATTATAATTATCACCCTTATTTAACATAACAGCATAACCATTAGCCCAATAAAACAAACTCCTGTAAATAAACTCAATATTGCCCTGAGACTGTATCTCTATAATAACAACTTCTCCGCTGTCAGTGGTACACCTTATATCCATCACAGACTCTTTAGATTCTAAATATTTGCTTAGGTTAAAGGGATTAAGAATCTCAGCTTTTACAAAAGTTTTGAAATTCATATTTTTCATAACAGAATTTATAAAACTAAGTATTATTCTCTCATTACCTTTCTCTGAAAATAAATACCTTATATAGCAGTCATTTATTCTGTTCATATTATCAACAGTGATAATTTCTTTTTTAAGTTTTTCAAGATACTCTGAATATTCCATACCAGCCTTTAAAAATAGTTGTATGCTTATTATACTAGTATTAAAGTAAATTGTCAAAGAACAAAATTTTAAATATATTTTATTATTTAGCCCCTTTTGATTTTAAAAATTCTGCTACTTTTAAACGACTATATTTGATAGCATATCCAAAAGCAGTTATACCCTTTTTATCATTAAAATTTATATCAGCTCCTTTATCTAGCAAATATTTTACTACTTCCAAATACCCATTCTCTGAAGCATATATCAAAGCTGTTCTATTATCATTATCTTTAGCATTTACATCAGCACCTTTATCTAGTAGATATTTCACTATTTCTAAATAACCATATTCAGAAGCCACCATCAAAGCTGTTACATTATTATTACTTTTAGCATTTATATCAGCACCTTTATCTATCAAATATTTCACTACTTCCAAATGCCCATTCTCTGAAGCAAACATCAAAGCTGTCCAATTACCAAATTCATCTTTAGCATTTATATCAGCACCTTTATCTAT
>NZ_CASEGO010000016.1 GCF_949287625.1 uncultured Brachyspira sp.
TATAGAAATGGTCTGCAGTTTCAGTCAACTTTAAGTTTATTAAGCAGAGATGTAGAGCGTACAAAGATTAAGGCAAAAAGTAATATATTATCTTTAAATGTAAATGATGTATTAACAGTAACAGGTGCAGATGAAGAAAACACATACCGTATCACAGGCATAGTTCATTATTATCATGATAAAAGTGAGCAGGGCGGCAGAATATTAGAGCAGGAGCCTGCCTTATATTCAATGTACAGCAATGAATTATGTTTAATACCGAACACTATGCCATATACAATGAAGTATATAGATAAGCCGCTTGTTTTTGGTGTAACATTAGGAGTAGTAATAGGCAAAAGTGAAGATATAGACAGCGAAAGAAATACAATAGTGGTAGATGAATACGGCAGGGTGCGTGTTCGTATTTCATCTATGGCAGTGCAGGGAATGTATGATGACAGTATGGTAAATAATGATAAATATACTCACAGCTGTTATTTAAGATATGCAAGCCCTGCAGCAAGCAATAATTCTGGCTTTATAGCAGTTCCAAGAGTAGGTGATGAAGTAATAATATCTTATATAGACGGAGATATAAACAGGCCTGTAATTACTGGCAGTTTATATAATATGTTAAGCCCGTCATTAATTCAAAGTGAGATACTATCATCTAAACATAAAACATCACTTTCAGCAAAAACAGTAGGCAGGGGCGAGCAGGGCAGAAATGAGCTTACTATGAGCAACCTGCCAGGCAGTGAGCAAATCTATTTAAAAGCAGAAAAGGACTATGAAGAACTGGTGCAGAATAACTATGACCAGACAATCTTAAACAATAAAACCAGCAAAGTAACAGGCACCCATACAGAAAGTATACTGCAGGCACACATTCAAAATATAGCAGGGTTAAAAGATGTGAATGTAGGCGGCGAATATTTAACAGTGGTAGCCTTAAGCAAAGATACAGCAGTAGGTCTTTCTAACACATTAAATGTAGGGGCAAGTAATAAGATTACTGTAGCCATAGACAGCAGTGAAAATGTGGGCAAAAATAAGGAAGTGATAATAGGCGGCAATTTAGAAGAAAAAATCACATTAGATAAAACTGTAAATATAAACGGGGAAAGCACGACAGTAATAAAAGGCAGTTTAGTAGAGCAGGTAAATAAGGACACCACCCTTACAACAGAGGGTGAATATAGTTTGACAGTGAATAAAAGTATAACTTCAACAGCTAAAGAAAGTATTAACTTATCTTGTGAAAAAGAAATGATTATAGAAAATGACAGTTATAGTATGACAACTAAAAGTGATATATCATTAACAGCAGATAATTCTACATTAGTAACAGTAGGTGATGCAGAAGTTTCTATTAAGAGTGATAAAGTTACGATAAAAGTAGGTAGTGTTGAGATGGTATTAAGTTCTTCAGGTTTAGAAGTAACTGGTGGCAAAATTAAAGCTAAATAGTGAGAAAATATAATGAAGCCAAATGATTATAATTATAGAATAATTAATAAAAATGGAACTTTTTATGTATTAATAGACAAAAAAAGCAGCAATATAAATGTATTGCAAATAAAAAAGATGCTGGAGAGTATCGTAAAAAAATATCAGTTACCATATAATACAGATAATGTAAAATTATATGTTTCTGGGCAATTATTAACTGGAGCTGCGGAATATGAGATAAAGACTTTATTTTTTGGCTCTGAAGTAGATGGTAATATTGATAATGAGCAGCCAATATACAGGCTTTGTGGTGATAAACACAGTGATAATCAGATGCTGCATGTATATTTTAAGGGTAGTTCTCTTTCAATATGTAATTATTCTGTAAATGAAGAAAGTTTGGGTATAAAATTAGATTTTAAATCAGAAGAAGCAGATTTAATAGCAAAGGCTGAACAGTATGCTAAGGAGCAGCAAGAGAAACAGTCATCACAGTCATCACCTGCCCAAATGTTAACACCTTTATTAAAAGGTGATAAAGTAACATGTATGCATGGTGGAGAAGTAATGTTAGTATCTCAAGACGGCGAACCATTTTGCAATGACAGTGATTCTTTTATATTAGGTAATGATTTATTACAGGCATCTATAACAGGCTGTAATAACAATATATTAGGTGTGCCAAGGCCATGTACAAAAATAGTTCTTGTACCACCTTCAGCTTTAAGTATTACAAAATTTAATAATCAGGGTGTTGTTATTCAAGAGCATTTACAGACTATAATGACAGATAATATGGTTGGTTTAATGCTTAAGCAGGCAGTAGAGCCAAATTTATGGGAAGTATTATCACACCAGCCATCTACTAATAAGGGGGAGGCAGAAGGGGTTTTATCAGAGTTAATACCAGGAATTTTTTATTTAAAATATAATAACATTAGTTCTGGTAAAGTATGTATTATTAATACTACATTTGAGAATATATCAAATGCTTCTTATGCTAATACATTTTCTTTAGATGATTTATCATTAGACAATCCATTAGATATAGAGTTTGATAAGCCTGAAGAAAGCGATAGTTCAATAGACAGCACTATACTTGAAGAATTTAAATCTTTAAAGAGCAATACTGATGATTACATATATAAGGCATTAACAGTTATTGTAGATAATAATATTAATGAATATATACTTGTTATTCCAAAAGCAAAAAATTCGTTATTAAAAAAACTTCCTAAGGAATACAGAGATTATGGATATGGTAAAATAACAAATTTATCATATATTAAAAAACGAGCAATAAGCAGCAGTAATGGTAATGAATATAATATTGGATTTGCTAATATATCTACTATATTTCTGCGTTTTTCAGCTGGTGCAAAGAAAGTTTTACTGCATATTGATTCTACATCATCATTAGTGAATAAAAGCGAAGCTCAAAATCAAAATCAAACTCAAAGTAATCAAAAAACTCAAATATTATGTAACTATATGTCTAGTGAAGATTTTTCTAACCAGTATGCATATAAATTTAATTCTTATTATCTATATTACAATTCTGGTTATGATAAAACACAATATAAGTATATGTTTTCATATCCTTTTATAGAGCATAAGCCATGTAATGATAATGAAAAAATAGAGTTTGGTATGGATATTGATGTTATAAATAAAAAATTTATAACAAATACTAATGATAATGATGATTATGAATATAATAATGAGGAAAGCAGACAAAAAATGGCGGAAGTTTTCTGTGACATTATATCATCAGATAATATAAATGAGTTCGTAGATGAATGTATAAATAGTTATGATAAGTTTTTAGAGATATTGGAAGATAAACAAAATAATAGTCAAAATAATTCCCAGTTATCAGATAATAGCAGTAGTGATTATTATGGCGGTTTTAATCTTGATAAACTAAAAGAGATATTTAAGCTGGTAAAAGATAGTAGAAACCAGATGTACCAATCTAAGGAAAAATATAGAAAAGAATTAGCCGATGCTAGTGAAAATTTACTGAGAAATCTTATAATTCGTAAAATATTTGAGTTAATAAAAGATAATATCATTCCATTTGCAAAATCATCTAAAGGCACTGCAGTTAGTAATTTACGACATATTATGAGATTTTTTTCTAAAATTCCATATCTTGGTATAATTTTTATTATTATTGATATTGCTATGACTATTAAAGATATAATTGAGAGTGCTCAAAAGGCTCCAAAGTTAATGGAGGAGTTTTATAATGTTTTAAGTTTTTATGCTCATTTAGATGCGGAACTAGCTGTTGCATTATCTAGTAATAGTGTAAATCATGAAGTATTTTATAAGAAGAAAAATAATAACGGCACTTATAGTATAGCATTATATAACAGCAGGCAGGTTAACACAAGATTGTTAGGTATCCTGCATAATAATCTTCAAACTTTTTGTAATTATATTAGAGTAACAGTTGATGAAGATTTGTATAATCAGGATACATTTTTTATTCCACAGGGAAATATTTGTAATAGTGTGTATTTGGATAAATTTGCACAGTTATCTATATATAATGATAGTGAAGATTTAAAAGTTTCATCTAATTTTCATCATGTAAAAGACTTAATTATGAAAGCAAATACTTTTACAATGATAGAATCACCAAATTATAGTTCAATATTTATCAGTGAGCTTATAAAGCAGGGTTTTTATTCGCCACTTGGAGAAAAAATAAATAAAAATGTTGTAATAATAACAGAAGAAATAGAAAAGCACGATTTAGTATATAAAAGCCAAAATTATGTTTTTTCTGAACTTTTAACAGACAAGGAAATACCGCATATTTATTCATTTAGATTAATGAAAGAATACAGTATATCAGAAATAGAAAATTATATTATAAAACAAGTTATTGAAATATTTAATGATTTATCTAATACTTTTAAAGGTTTAGATAGTAGTAGAGTAGAATCTAAAGTAAATGATGCTGTAGAATATAGAAAGATGCAGGAATATGCAGATGCTTTTGCAGAGACATATAAAGAAATATTTTCAATAAAAACGAAAAGAAGCATTTTAGAATCATTTACGGATGCTTTTTTTATTGAAGAAAAAGGATATTTATGGTATTTTTATATAATGCGTAATTTGCAGGGTTTATATTATATAAATATGGATATTTTAGATTATATGCAGGCAGTATGTTATAAATTTAGTCAGGATATGAATAAGTTATATAAAGAAAAAGGCAGTTATATGGATATATTAGAAAAATATAAGAAGTATAATTTTGAAAAATATCCTATTTTAAATACTGTTAGTAGAAATATTGATAAACTTTATTCATTAATAGAAATGATGTATAGAATACTTGCATATTTTAATATGGAAATATTAGAAGATGAGTTAAAAGATAATATAGATAGAACAATAAGTGACTTGCATAAAGAGATAGATAATTTTTTCCAATTATCTACTTTAAAACCATCTGAAACAACTCTGCTGTTAAAATATATATGTTCAGATGAGAATTTATACAATATATGTAAGCTGACTGTAAGTGCAGAATACAGCTATGAATATTCTGTAAAAAAAGCAGAATTAAGAAGTGCTATAGATAGCTATGCTGTAAATTCTGGAGGTATGAAAGATTATAAAAGTATAAAATTATTATTGAGTGTATCTGATTTATATAAATTATTTAATAAAGTATCTAGCTGTATAAATAAATATACATCAGAGAATATTAATGATAACCATAAACAGCTTTTTGTATTAACCCATAGTGTATATACAATTAATCAGAATTTTTTTAAAAAACTATTTTATAAAGGAATACCAGAGCATTTTAAAAATATACTTCCAGTAACAAAAGCCAGTATAGAATTTGCAGCAGATAAAATAGAATATTATGATTTATTATTAGAGATAATATTTGTAAATTTATTATCATATATAGATAAAAATTATCAGCAAAATAGTAATAGTAATAGTTTGCCAGAATCAGACAAATATTTATGCAGTTATATTTTTACACAGGCATTAAATTATATAAGTTTTGGAGGTAATATAAGCATAGAAGAACAAATTGAATGTGCTAAAATCATGAGAATTGCACATATATTACTTTCTGATGATTTATACGATTATGTAAAGCAGCTTGATTATAAACAATTAGAATATCGTGAAACAAACATAGTTGAAACTGCCTTGATAGAAGCTAATCCTATTCCGTCTGATGCAAATGGTTATATTAAAAAAATAGGCGAGTTTATGAAAAATGGCATAGATAATGGAATAGATAGCAGCACGGATAATTCTAACCTGCCAGCAGGTGTAAAAAATGCAATGAATGATTTATCTTTAATCTTAAAATATGCTACTGGAGAATATTCTTTAAGTGGAATGGTTTCAGATATTGTTTCAGATGATAGTGGAATAAATAATAGAAATAGAATAACTGGTTTAATGACATCATTTAGAACAGAAAATTTAACAAGTGTTTTAAAAGAAGCTGTAAAAGCATCAAGTAAAAATATATTATCTGCTGAAAATATTGATGACTTTTTAACCGAGAATATTGTTCAAACATATATAGATTTTGTATATGAGTTAATAATGGAGCGATTTTTCCCTATAATAGACTTAGAGGAGTTTGAGGCCAAAACTAATGCTATAAAATATGCATATACAAGTAAAAGAGTAGATAGTAAAGGTGCTGTATATGATACATCAAGAGATATGATAGCACTTCCAGTAACTATCACTCAGAACTATTTAATGTCAGATTTTAAAGCAGCTTTAATAGGTGGAGCAGCTTTTGATAATGACTGTTTTGTTAGGGGCACAAGTGCAGGTATATTTATACAGGATAATGATAAAATTTCTCAAAATTTTGTATATAAACTATGTGATTATATATATAATGTGCCACTAGATACAATAGATGATAAAAATGCTCTATATGTAGAAGCGTATAAGAAAATTATCAGTTATTTGTATAATATTGACAGCAGTGTTACAAAAATTAAAGAGTTATATAATAATATAGGCACATCATTATTAAGCGATTATGGTGTTGTTATATTATCATTAGATAGAACAAATAATACAGAAAATAATGAACATTATAACATAAATGTACAAGATGAAAAATATATCCAGGTATCATATATAGATGATTTTGCTATTCAGCTAAAAAGGTTTGGAGAGTATAACCACAAATACTTTTATTCACATCAAGAGTTAATATCTGAAGGTAATGGTTCTATAAGTGATGTTGATTGGTCAAATCAAAACAAAAAAAATATTAACAAACAACCTGTATTGTTAGGCTCATTAGTATATGATAAAGAATGGATAGATAATAAAATGGAGGAGTAATTTATAATGAGTAAAATAATCTTTTCACCATCAAAACTTGAAACTATATGGTCTTTTCTTCAAAAATCACAAGAAAAAAAATTTAATGATGACCCAAAATTATTGTATTACATTATAACTTTAGATGACTTAAAAAGTTTTCAATCAGCACCTAATGGTATGAAATGGAGTGCAGAAGAAAAAGCATCATTTGAAAAATTAAACTATGTAGAGAAAAAGAAATATTTAATAAATAAAATGGGCTTTAAAGGTGGTGTAATTCTTCCCCATTTAACAGTAGAAAATCTTTATCAGTATCCAGCTATACGAGATGATATAAGTAAAGACCAGTATGAAAGAGCACAAAAACTGCTTTCATCATCTAATAAATCCTTTCCTAATATGGATAAAAGCAAACAGGAAGAAATCTTAAACTATTTAAGAGAAGCAGCCTACCGTAATAACTTAATAGCAATGCGTGATTTGGCGGACCTTCTTTTCTCCCGAATTAACCATGTAGAAGAAAGCCAGGGTATAAAAGATATAAAAGAAAGCTTAACTCAATATTTAAAGCTGATAAAAGCAGGAGCCCCAGATGGCTATTACGGCTATTATGCAGTGTATAGGTTTACTCAAGATAAAGATAAACTCTTTTATTCATCCTTAACCCCGCAGGCGCTTGGTGTAAATGAAATGCTTGCAGCTCAATATTTAAATGAAGCTATAAAATTAGGCAATAAGCAGGCACTATATGATGTGGCAGAAACCACAGAAGGTTCAATTATGGCAGTAGATATGTATATTACAGCTGGTTATTTATATCAAGACAGGTATGCATTTTCTAAAGCTATGAGAAGTGCAAGCTATGATATAAATAAAGAAGATTATGAAATGTTTTACATAGCCTGCATGCGTATGGCAATAATACTTGGAGGCAGTTTAGATGAATTAATAGCCTGCTATGCAAATAGAGTAAGTGTTCATAATAACCCAATGCGTGAAGATGAACTTCGCCAGTATGCAAAAAACAGGAAATTAGTAGATGGGTTAGACCCATATTTTGATGAATATTTTCCACCAGATTTAGTTCTTGATTTTGGAACTCAACTTGATAGTGGAATGTATGGTGGCACAAGTAATTATCCAGGCATATACAGGTGGATAAAAACAGGTAAATTAAAAGACCCGCGGGATAAAGACAGCACACAAAAAACAGTGCAGGATTTTTATAATAAACTATGGCAGATTATTTTATGGCATACTAATTATGCTATGACTTTTACTGAAACAATAACAGAAACATATCATACTAGAGATAGTTATATTGCTCATTTACTTTATCGTAAATATGCATCAGGTTTTGCATCAGCCCGTCCCTATATATTTCCTAAAGAAGTGCTTGCAACTAAGATAGATTATAATAATATACCCCCAAAAGATTTTAAGTAAGCATAATGGAGAGCAGGCTATGGAATTAACACTCAGTAAAATATTAGAGCAAGAAACATCAAGAAGAACTATTTTAAAATATAGCACATTTGCAGGAATATCGTCCCTAGCAGGAATAAACGCCTTAAATACAAGTATAACTTTGCCACAAATAACACTTTCATCTGCAGAAATATCATCAAGCAGTATTTCATTAGATTATACTGTTAAGCCATACAGTATATTTTTAGTAAGTGAAAACATGCAGTATGTAAATAGATTATTAACTAATGAAAGGTTAGAGCATCTATATTTATACAGCTATACATTAAGAGCAGGCACTTCAAGCAAAATAACAGCAGATAATAATTTATCCAGCTTATTATTATCATTAGGCAGTATTATTCCATTTGATTATGATACATCCGATATAGATATGAAAGCCTGGAAAGTCCGCGAAGCCTTTTTATATATAAGCGGAGTATATGCAGAATTGCAGAATAACAGTAAATCAGTAATCAATGAAGAAAAATTGCTGTCATCCATAAATATTTTAGGAGCATATAATAGAAATATTTATGGTGTAAATAATCACTCTGCATGGGCAAATGAAAGTATAAAGATAAACCAGGCATCTTCCCCAATAGGAAATATTATAATGCTGTAAATAATTAAGCCCATATTTTATGGGCTTAATTGTTATAATGGATAAGTATGACTAAAGCATTAGAAATGTTTAAAACAATAGCAAACAAAGTAGATGATTTTATATATTTTGGCATAATAGCCTTGCTAATATATTACCGCACAATAACATTTTCAGACAGCCTTTATTATAGAACATCACTTTTAATACTTTTTGCAGTAATATATACATATATATGTATAAAAGATAAACATAACAGGCTTTTTACATTACTATATTATAATAAAATACTTTTTTCTATTTTAACAGCATGTATCATATTATTTTTATATAATGGTGCTCGCAATGAACTATTTTTTACTTATGTTGGCTATAAACAGCTATTAATATGCTTTATTACATTAATCCTTCCCTTATTTATGGGTTTTAAAGGCAATACTAATATAATCAATTTTAAAAAACAGGATAAAATATTTGCATATATACTTTCTGTTTTATATTTATCAGCATTTATTCAGTCATCATATTTTATACATATAAATGATTATTTAGATAAATATTTATTTCCATACACAATAACTTTAATAATGGTATTAATAACACTTTATATAATAATCAAATTTATCAAACACCACACATT
The DNA here is from genome assembly GCF_949287625.1 of uncultured Brachyspira sp. Classification (GTDB taxonomy): domain Bacteria; phylum Spirochaetota; class Brachyspiria; order Brachyspirales; family Brachyspiraceae; genus Brachyspira. The sequence continues at coordinate 9,495 of NZ_CASEGO010000016.1, forward strand.
AAAAGACACAGCTGTATATCTTATTTCAAGCTATCTTATAATATATTTTTTTACATTTTTAGAGCCATATTATTATTTTTATTTAATGATAGTATTATGGGCAGGCTATATCTTTTTTAATATTAAATTTAATGAATATTTAAAGCCATTTAGAGTAATATTATTTATTGTATTTTCTATTTGGCTTATATACTATCCATTTTCTTATCATTCATTATGTTATTTTGTTTCATTGGACCCACAGTATAATTGTATTCCAGAAAATATAACTAGTAGTATTACAACCATACATAATCCTGAACGCATCAATGAGCTTATTCCTAAAATATGCCAAAATAAAGCATCATCTGAAAGCTTTAATAAAAGAAGAAGAATATGGGATTATATACAGGAAAAAAGAAAGGAAGATACAGATTTCCCCTATGATGACAGTTCATATTTTTTTGATACGGAATCAAAACGATATAAAGAGTTATCAGCAGAGCTGCAAAAAGTAGATATAGAAAAACAAGAATTTCTACATAAATGTGAAACAAAATATTTTGGCTATATGTATGATTTTACTATACAAGGGGTAGATATGGAATTTTGGAATAATGTAGATAATAAAATATTGGTAAAAGAATTCAGCCATAAAAATGAAAAGGGCAGAATATCTTATGAAGTATATAATTTTTATGAAAAAGATACAGGTATGTTATTGTATAGTGGAAAAACTAGTACAAAATTTAACAGTTTTATATATGAGTTAGGGTTATCAGGATATTATCTTGCATTTCCTGGTATAAGGACAATAAATATGTATTTTTAAAAAATATTCTTATTATAAAAATATTATACAATAAGTTATAAAAAGGAGAAAATAAAAATGAATGTAACAATTAGCAGGTTAAAAAAATATGCAGTTAAATTTTATAACATTCATTTTTAAGAGATGTAGTATATGATAAAAGCATTAGAAATGTTTAAAACAATAGCAAATAAAGTAGATGATTTTATATATTTTGGTATAATAGCTTTGCTGATATATTACCGCACAATAACATTTTCAGACAGCCTTTATTACAGAACATCACTTTTAATACTTTTTGCAGTAATATATACTTATATATGTATAAAAGATAAACATAACAGGCTTTTTACATTATTATATTATAATAAAATACTTTTTTCTATTTTAGTAATAGGTATTATGATATTATTAGATAAGCTGGGTTACTGGCGATTATCAGTATGCTTTATCACATTAATCCTACCCTTATTTATGGGTTTTAAAGGCAATACCAATATAATCAACTTTAAAAAACAGGATAAAATCTTTGCATATATACTTTCTGTTTTATATTTATTAGCATTTATTCAGTCATCTTATTTTATCCATATAAATGATTATTTAGATAAATATTTATTTCCATACACAATAACTTTAATAATGGTATTAATAACACTTTATTTAATAATCAAATTTATAAATCATCATACCTTAAAAGAAACAGCCATATATCTTATTTCAAGCATGGCAGTAATGTTTTTTGGAATATTTGTTAGAAATTTATTAGCTGACCTTATTCCAACTGATAACATAAGCAACTTTGCATATTTTTATGTAATGATAATTTTATGGTCAGGTTATATATTTTTTAATATTAAATATAATGAATATTTAAAGCCTTTTAGAGTAATAATATTTTTTGTATTTTCTATTTGGCTTATATATTATCCATTTTCACATCATTCCCAATGTTATTTTGCTTTATTAGACCCACAGTTTTACTATGGCAAGGAAAGTCTTACTACTATTTATAATCCAGAACGAATAAAAAAGCTTATACCTAAAATGTGCCAAGATAAAGCGTCATCTCAATGGTCTTTTGATAAAGGAAAAAGAATATTGTACTATATATATATAAAGAGTTATGAAAAGAGTAAGGAAGATGATGACTTTCTTCCCTATGATGATAATTCATATTTTTTTGATACGGAATCAAAACAATATAAGGAGTTATCAGCAGAGCTGCAAAAAGTAGATATAGAAAAACAAGAATTTATACATAACTGTGAAACAAAATATTTCAATACTGATGACATACATTTTTGGGATATTGATAATTCAATATACATACCTGATAGACCCTTAGTAAAAGAATTCAGCTATAAATATGTTAATGGCAGAATATCTTATGAAGTATATAATTTTTATGAAAAAGATACAGGTACATTATTGTATAGTGGAAAAACTAGAATAAAATTTAGCAGTTTTATATATTATTTAAGATTAGCAGCAAAGTATATTCCATATCCAGATATAAGAGTAATAGACGGTATTTCTTTAAGGAGTTACGATTAACATTAATATTTTATATAATAAACTATAAAAAGGAGAACATGAAAATGAATGTAACAATCAGCAGGTTAAAAAAATATGCAGAATGTGCTAATGCATGCTATGCACTTTTTGATAAGGAAGAATTTACAAAAGCTTATATTGATGTTGAAAAAAATAAAGAAAATGATAATAACTCTAAAAGTTTACGATATATTACAGAATTTGAAAAATTAATTATAGGAAGCGATAGTAATCAATTAGCACTTGATTTTAGGTTTAGAGGGTTCCCTGAAGAAATCACTGATTTTCATATTAATCAGATTAACTCTGGTCAAAATGAACAAGTTTCTTTTTTAAAACAAACTGAAAATTTTTTAGAAAGGTATGAAATAAAAGCACATCAACCAAATACAATAACTGGTTTTAGTGCTACATTATTTTATGATAAAGTAGATGATGAGTATATCCTTGCAATGAGAGGGACAGAAGGGACTTTTTTAGAGAAAGAGGATTTTTATGCAGATAGTAAATTGTTTTTTAAGAGAGTGGTTACTCAATATGATGATATGATGAAGTTTTATGAGTATAAAGTAAAACATATTGTAGGTAATAATAAGTTAATTGTTACAGGCCATTCTTTAGGTGGTGCTTTATCGCAGTATTTTACAATATCATTTCATGATGATACTACAGGTGAAAACCCTGTAGTTCAAGAAACTTATACTTTTAATTCTCCGGGAATTGATGTTCAGGCTATAAAAATTTTTGGAACATATATTCAAAATCCATATTTACCAATTAACAATTTATCACTGTTTTTAATTTTAAAAGATTTATACACACAAATATATGACAATATAACAAGAGATGATAATATAGCTGTTTATTTTAATAGAATGATGGAAAATAACTTGAAATTAGATTCTATTTCAACTGATAAATATGTATATCATATAGAAAGCTGTATTGGTCTAGGTGCAACAAAAGAGTGGCTTATGGATAATACCACCCAGCATTTAGGTATGGATATTAATGGACAATATTTATCTGTAAATAATAATATGGATAATTCTATGGATGCACATGGAATAGAACATACTATTGCTACTCTTTATTTTTATGATTACCTTATAAAACAGAGTAATAACTCAAATAACTTTTCAATGCTTGGCATAAAAGAATTACTAACAAAGTTAAATGGATATACAATATATGCTGATTTTTTAAATATGCTTAATTTAGAAATTGCAGATATTGAAAACATAAAGAAAAAATATATTTTATATTTACAAGATTTATTTATAAAAGCAAAAAATAGTGAATATAATGAACCGCTGTATCGTATAACAAAAGATATTATGCAAAAGGCAAAAATAGAATGTAATAATGATACCAGCTTTACTGCAATAATAGATAATATAATTGCATTAGAAAATGCTAAGGTAGAAACTATCTATGTAGATGAAAATATACTAAATCCTGCAAATAATTTAAATGATATGCAAAAAACTGCACTGTATTTTTTATATCCATATATTGTATCTCAGGCTGAAAATCAAAATTATCATATTTCAGAACTTATAGAAAATTTGCAGGGCGAATATTTAGATTTAATATATTATATATATTCTTCCTTGATGAATACTATAAACAGTGTAAATCAGGATGTGTTGTGTAATAATGCAGGCAATGGAAAATGTAATCAATATGATTCTATAGACGATATAATTAAAAATTTATCCAGCTATGCAAAAAAAACTGCTGCAGAAAATGAGTTTTTATATGTATGCTCTATGCTTTAGACTGGGTTTATATCAAAAAACTTATACAGTCTTACAATTTGTTTTAATATTAAAATATGGCGAGGTGGTAAGTTGAGTAAAAAGAAATATTTATTATTACTAATACCTGTAATCTTAATAGCAGTTTTTATCGTTGTAAACTATAAGCCCTTATCGCTGGCAGTGGAATATTATAATGAAACAAATGTATACAGTCTGGAGAATAATGTTGCAAGTCTTAATTATTTAATACAAAAAGTAGAATCTGATGTAGCTGGTAATAACTATAAGCAGTATATGTTAGATATTACAGATTACTATATTACAAGTGATTTTGTATATGTAATATTTGATAAACTTGGTATTGTAGAATCATATTATAATGGCATATTATCTAAGTTAGTGGAACAGACACTTTTTATTTCTGTCATAAAAAATAATATTAAACCTGCAGAAAATCAGAAAATATCTGAAATGCTTAAATATTATTCAATAAATGATATGGAAAACTTTCCAGAGCTTACATTAGCTTTTATCAAACAATTATCACATTATATTACTGCTAATCAATTATATACTATTAGTCTTGTATCAACAACTTTATCAACTAATTCAATTTGCTATGTGGCAGTAACTGCAAATGGTTGTAATAAACAGGACTACTATTTTAATAAGTATATTTATAACCCATTTCAGCAGGTATTTGACTATTATTTTAGTGTTATATCAGCACATAATGAAAAAATAGATTTATTAAAACAACAGCATGCTGAAAAGTTCTAAACTTTTTATCTGTGGTTATGCTTGTATTTTATTTTTTTATATCACAGATGAAGTAATGAAAGGATAGTTTAGTAATATTTTATCACATTTTTACCACAATCTTTTCTATTTAAAAAGCCATTTTTTAATCTAAAAATCTTATAACATGTTAATAAATAAGAAAAATTAAAAATAAACTATATGTTTACTTATCTAATCTATTTGTAATAAACAATAAATTCTCAATTTATGAAATTTAATTGTTGACAAAAATATATTTGTTATTGTATATTAAATCAACAAATTTATATGTGAAAAAATATTTATTTATATAAGCAAAAAAGTTATTGCAAATTATAAATATATAGTATATAATTTGTATATAAACATAAAAGTATAATAAAAGGAGGCTTTATGAGTTCACCAGTTTATATTAAAATTGAAGGAGCAACACAAGGTTTAATTACAAGTGGTGCTTCTACTGAAGATAGTATCGGTAACCGCTATCAAGCAGGCCATGAAGATGAAATTATGGCTCAGGAAATTATCCACACTGTTACAGTGCCAACAGATACTCAAAGCGGCCAGCCAAGTGGTCAGCGTGTACACAAACCATTTGTTTTTACATGTTCGCTTAATAAATCTGTTCCACTTTTATACAATGCTTTAACAAAAGGAGAAAAACTTAATAATGTTGAAGTGCACTGGTACAGGACAGCTGTTGGCGGCGGTCAAGAGCACTATTTTTCTACAATTTTTGAAGATGCAGTTATTACTGATATTTCATTATTAATGCCTAATGCACAAGAGCCAGGCAACAGTGATAAAACTGAAGAATTTAAAGTCAGCTTAAACTATCGTAAAATAGTTTGGGAACATGTTGCCAGCGGAACAAGTGGCAGTGATGATTGGAGAAACGCTTAAGAACTCCAGTATACCTATCATACAGCACCCCCAGTTAAATTTTTAATCACAGCGCTTTTTATTAACTGGGGGTTTTTTATATCTATTTTTCAAGCAGCAGTTATTATAATATACTTTTATTCGCTTAAAGGAATAACCATCATATAACTTGAATTTTTAGATTTACCAAGTGTTGAGCCCCAGCCTAAACGAACACCTGATTTGCCAAGTTTAAGTGCCATTTTTGGTCTGTAATTTATCTTTAAATATAAGTCTATGGCAAATTCATCATTTGTAAGAAATGCTATACTTTTTTTCAACACTTTAAATTTAGAGCCTGTAGGGAAAAAGTTTAATGCTTCGTCATAGTCTAAGTTTTCTATTAATATGCCTATTTTTGTCTGGTATGAAAATACTGTTTTTCCAGTAATAAAGTTATTGCCAAGCTGACAGTTTTTAATGCCTAAATAGTTCTGCTGTGATGAATTAATAGGTATCTGGTGTGGCAGATTTTCTATTATTGTAAGCCTTTCCTGCAGGTTAAATGTGGTCTGCAGTATTCTTTCTATTTGTTTTTTTGGCCGCCTTAAGTTTGCTATTAATGGAGCAAAGGGCAGGTATGTTCTTGCTATTTCTTTATTTTTAATACCTAAAAATGAAAGAAGTATGGCAGATATTTTATCATTAAAATCAATATCAAATGATTTTGCATAGCTGTTCATAGATACAACATCATAAAATATCCATGTAATATAATTATTAAAAAAATCAAAAAGCAGGCTCCAGCCATCGCCGCCGTCATTATTTGCAGCAAGTTTTTCAAGCATATAGCTTGGCAGTTGAGAACTTGCCCCCTGTATGCCTAAAAAATTTACCATTATTTCAAGGCTTAATTTTTTATGTATTTCATTAGTATTATAGTTTGTTATGCTTTCAATTTCTCTATTAGGGTGGCCAAGTGATGAATTAGTTCTAAATAATATTTCATCTTTTTTATATTCTTTAAGTAAGTTTTTAATAGTTTTGTAAAAATATTTATGCTGCAGGTTACTCATATTATCGCTTTTTTACCTTCTGTTGGAAAATAATCCATAATAGTGTTGTTAGATAAACATTTAATTTGAAGTTCACAGAATGAATTAATAGATGCAAATGATGAAAAAAACTTTGCAAGCACAAGTCCAAGTCTATACACTTCACCTGTACAGTAAAAAAGACTGTCATCAATATCTATAACACATAATGTGCCTTTTTTAGCTATGCCGTTTGTAATGCGGTATACTGTTTTTGATTTAATATCCTTTATGGCATCACGGAGTTTTTCAGAAATATTGTCATGCTCTGTTAATGTAAAATCATAGGCCTGCAGTACAGCTAAAAAAGACTGCTTGTTTGTCATTGTCTGGTAATTTAAAGATAATACAGATACAAGTTTCCATAATATTGTGCCGTCTATTGATGTTTTATATACTTTCGTAGGCAGTGTAATATTCATTGTAGTTACATTTATATCTTCATACACATTAATATCACCAATCTGCAGTTCCTGTGGCAGTGTGCTGTTACAGCATAATGTTTTTATGGAAAGAGTTTCTATTTCGTGAGACATTAAATGAGAATCAAAAAGAGTAAGGTATGTATATTCATTGCCGTTAATATCTTTTTTAGTAGCTGTAGTATAAAAATCATCACTGTCATCTTCTGATAAAAACTCAAATCTTTCAAAATTATTATAGTTTTTTAAAAACCTTTTACCGCGTACTGTTGCACTGCTGAATACTGAAATAATTTCTAATATATCATAATATTTATCATGTGTTTTACTTATGCTGAGCCTGAACCCGTCTTTTTTGTTATCATTTTTTACAGGCTCTGCTGAAGCTTCAAACAGATTAATTACAGGTGTTATACCAAAACTAAAATGGTCTGCGCGAGGCATACAGTATGAGGGCAGGCTTTTTGTAAATACAAACTTAATAATAAAACTTTTTCCTTCAAAACTGCTGAGCATATCGAGCTTTTCAAGAGTTATCATATTAAACTTATCAGGCAGAAAAAAATATTCCTGCATAAGAGAAAAGGCTTCAATACCTGTATTTCTGCCATAAAATACACTTTGTTTATCATCAAACCCCATAGGTCTTATATTATTCAGCGGAAGCCTGTATTCTTCATTTGTATCAGGATTTAATATGATTATTTCTGCTAAATAATTAAAAAACCACATTAATAAAGTAGTAGAAACATATACATCAAGCCCTAAAAATAGGTTTAATATATTAATATTCATCTGGTTTATTGTTACAGCTGGCTTTATAGATTCTATCCGCAGTGATAAAATCTGATGCTTGCTTATGCTTTGTGTTAATACTTCCGTTATTTTTAACGGGTATAAATATACATCATAAATAGTTTTAAATTTGCAGGCAACATTATCTACCGGTTTTGATAATATCTCTGTACCTTTATCAATTTTTACATAATTTGCTTCAGATTCATTATTCAGCTTAAATTCCTGTATGCACATAGATGGAATAGGGGAGGTATAGTTTGGTGCTATAATATTTATAAGCGATTCTGCAATAGATGGAATATTTTGGTCTAATTCCATTTTTATTTTAGATGTTAGTATAGCAAAGTTTTCTATTAACCTTTCTATATCTGGGTCCTTACTGTTATTTGAAAGAAATGGTGCCAGCTTTGGAAACCTTTCTATAAATAACTGCCGTGCTTTTGCAAGCTCATCTATTTCTCTATGGTAATAATATATATGCTCGTTACTGTTCATATTATATTACCTCGCAGTATCTGTTGCTTGAAAAATCTATAATAATATGGAATTCATTAAATTTATCATTAACCATTCTGCACTGTAAATCAATAGACAGTTTCCAGGGCATCTGGCTTTTGTCATAATCTGCAGATATTATTACTATCCGTTTTTCATAGTCATGTATCATAGATTCTATTCTTGAAACCAGCTTGTTGCAAAGCTCTCTTGATTCCATAGACATATTTTCCGCATCATTAAAGCCAGAATTAATAAGACATAAACAATCTTCTTCATTTGTATTCAGTAAAGACTGAATATTGTTTTTTATTTCTGCAATTTTATCATTTTGATATACAATACCATTATACTGGTCATCAAGTTTATGAATTATTTTATCAACAAATCCCATATAATACCTTAATAAATATAACTGGCTGCAGCATTTAACCACAGCCAGATATTAGTTTATTTAATTATTCTTTATCCAGCTTGCCCACAAGGGAAAGTTCAAAGTTAGCACCCATATATTTAAAGTGCGGTCTTGCATTAAGCTGAACTCTGTACCAGCCAGGCTCTCCAGGAATATCTGTAACAGTAACTGTTGCACCTCTGAATGGTCTTCTGCTGCGTACTTCTGGTGGTGGGTTTTCCTGGTCAGAAATATACTGTTTCAGCCATTCATTTAAGCCTCTTTCTGTATCCTGCCTTTCTTTCCAGCTACCTATTTCTTCCCTTTGCAGCACTTTTAAATAGTGAGCCATACGAGATATTAAAAATAAATATGGAAGCTGTGTGCCAAGCCTGAAATTTGTTTCTGCCTCTTTACCTTCTGGTGTATTTGGAAATATTTTTGGTTTAAGTGCAGAGTTTGCTGAGAAAAACGATGCATTATTACTGCCACGCCTTAATGTTAATGCAATAAAGCCGTTTTCAGAAAGCTCATATTCTCTTCTGTCTGTAATTAATACTTCTGTAGGTATTTTTGACTGCATACTGCCAAAACTTTCATAAAAATATACTGGTAAATCTTTTACTTCGCCGCCGCTTCTAGGTCCTATAATACTTCCGCACCATCTGTATTTTGCAAAACTTTCTGTTAATCTTGTTGCAAGCAGGTATGCACAGTTGCCCCATACAAGATGGTTATGAGATGCACTTACATCTTCTGTATAATTAAATGTTTTAATAGGATTATTTTCCATATCATAAGGGGAGCGTGTTAAGTATCTTGTTACTAAAAGACCTGTATATTTTGCATCTTCATTTTCTCTAAATGAACGCCATCTTGCATACTGCGGGCCGTCAAGCAGTCCTTTTAAATCCTGTATTGTTGGCATTTCTGTATAATCTTTTAATCCAAAGAATTTTGCATCAATAGATGTTAAAAAAGGAGCATGGCTCATAGCCGCTATTGCAGACATTTTATTTAAAAATGTCATATCAGGGCTTGCATAACTTAAGCTGTAGTCGCCAATAATAGCACCAACAGGCTCGCCGCCAAACTGACCGTATTCTGAAGAATATATATGTTTATAAAGGGTTGTTTGTGTAATATCTGGGTTTAATTCAAAATCTTCTAATGCTTCTTCTTTTGTAATATTAAATAAATCTATTTTAATGTTTTCATTAAAATCTGTTCTTTCCACAAGAGTATAAAGTCCACGCCAGGAACTTTCCAGCTTTTGAAATGCTTCATTATGGAGTATTTCATCCATTTGTGCAGATATTACATCGTCAATATGGGCAATCATTTCATCAAGAGCAAATTTATTAACTTTTTCTTCTGCATTATCGCTCTGCACAATTTGTGTAATAAATTCTGCAACACCTTGTTTTGCTACAAGATAGCTTTCATCAGTTACTGCAAACTTGCTTTTGCCCATAATTTCTTCAATTATAGGTGTTTCAATAATAACTTCTGTTTTTGTTTCAGACATACAGCACTTCCTTATTCCTGATTATTTTCTTTACTTTTTGCAATTTCTAACATCAGCTGCTCTTTTTTCTCTGCATCATTTAATATGGAAAGCAGTTTTTTTCTAAATTCAGGCACATTACCCATAGGCCCTTTAAGTGCAGTAAGTGCCTCTCTTAATGCCATAAGTTTTTTTAATTCAGGCACCTGCTTTACAATGCTGTCTGGTGAGAAATCGCCCATATTTTTAATATTTAAGTTAATGTTCATTTCATCAGCATCAGGGCTTATTGTATTTTTTACGACAAAATTAGCAGTAATTCCCATCTGCTCCATAACTTTATTAAAGTTTACTTTGTTAATAGATACTGGTTCTCTTTCTTCAAGTGGTATTTTATTAGTATCACCTGTAAAGTTAGACATTACCATTAATTTTAACGGCAGCTCTACATCAGCATTAACACCATTCGTTTTTGCTTTATAGGAAATATTAATACGCTCTTTTGGCGCATTTGAACCGTCTGACATGTTTTTGCCTCCTAAAATATATTTGTTTTTGTTAAGTAAACACATACTATACTAAAAAAATAAATTTATCAATTAAAAAATAATTTATTTTAAAATGATATTTTGTTGTTGAAATTTTTTATAAAATATATTAATAAAGAAATTCACAAATAATATTATAAATATTAAGGGTGGAAAATGTTTGCTGAAACAGTGAAAGATATACAAAATGATGAGCAGTACATTGCTCTTTATGATGAAATAAGCAAATATAAAACTTTATCACATGGAGAAATACAGTGGGAAAGGGTGTTTAATGAAAGCCTTTCTCTGCTGAAAATCTCATTAGATACAAGAGTTTTACGCGGGTTTATTTTAAGTATAATCTCTCTAAATGATAGTAAACATTTTAAACTATTTCAAGAATTACTACTACATTACACTAAATATTGGAAAGAAGCAATAAAAAGTTTTGAAAAAACAAATATCCGAATAGTTAAGATACAAAACAAATTTTTACAAGATGCACTTATTGAGTTAGTAGAAAACAATAATCAGCAGAAAATAAATATAGATGAAGAATATATTAAAAGCATTAATAATTCTATAGATTTATTAAATAATGAGTTTAATTTTAATATACCGCAGATGATTATTTTTGAAAAACAAAAAGAAGTGCAGAAAATAAAAGAAAATATTTCTACTTATTCTCATACCACTTCAAAATCTATTGACAGTATGGATATGCGTGAATACAGAGAGTATTTTTTTAATATTGCAAAAGTTGTGCTTGCTGTAGATATTTTAAACCCTGCAGGATATAATTTTTTCTTTGAAGGCTGCTGGGGTAAAATTACAAAAGAACCATCTCATAAAAATAATATTACAGAAATCAGGTTTCCTCAGGAAAATACATGCGGTATTGTGAAAAATACTGCTGATTTTGATTATCAGAATATTATATCAGTGTTTTCAAATATTATGCTTAACCCTTTCTGGTTTGAAGGATATAAATATTTTATAGAGTTGGCAGAAAAACACAAGGCTTATCATGTAGCTAAACAGATAAGGCTTTTAGTTTTATATTCACTTAATAAATTCCCTGCTTTAAGGGAGCTTATGTTTTCAAACAGTGTACCTTTTTGCAGTGAAGAACTTTACAAATATTTTCTTGGGGAAAATCAGTCTGCACAGGTAAAGAAAGAGCAGGAAACTGCAAAAAAGAAAAAATCACATAATAAATCATTGCAGAATATTTTAGAAGATATTAACAGCAGTGTAGAAAACAGCACAAAATCATATATCACTTCATTATTAAAAATCGCAGATACTCTTTATGATAACAGTTTGGAAAACAATGCTGCCATAATATACAGGCAGATTGCTGCATTAATGGAAAATACATATTTAAAAGATTATTTAACGGAAGAATATGAGCATATACAAAACCGTGTCATATTTAATCAGGAGGTTTAATAAAAGATGATTAATTTTTTAAAGAAAATTGGTAAATTTCTTATTTCAAAGCCATTTTTAATAGGTTTGGCAGTATTTATTCTTATACTATTATGTGTGCTATTCTGGGTATATTCTCCATTAATAGCATTTAATGATATACATATTTTTGGCAATGCCTATCTTCGCGGATTTATTATATTTGCAGTATGGTTTGCATTATTTTTAATATTTGCTCTTAAAAAGCTGAAAGATTTATTTGTATTTTTTACAAACGAAAATAAGCAGAAATTAAAAATAATAAAAAGTGAAGCAAAAGACCATGCGAAAAAAACTAAGCGAAACTTTTTAATCTCATTAAAAGAGGCTAAACAGACTTGGAAAAATACTTTAAAGATACATAATATGCCTATTGTGCTTGTGGTTGGAAATGAGGGTGCTGGTAAAAGCTCATTTATTAATTATGCAGATATTGAATACCCCGTTACAGAAACACTTGGCAGTTATAAAAAACACCATATGTCTACAAGAAACTTTAGTTTATATATTTCAAAAAACGGGGCACTTGTAGATACAGAAGGCAATTTTTTCTCTCAGGAATCGCTTTTTAAGCCGCAGAATACTGATGAAATGCCAGAAGATGATGTTGAAAAAAACAAGGTGTATTTAACTAAGCGTATTATATGGCGTTCTTTTTTAAAATTATTAAATAAGTTCCGTTTTTATAAGCGTTTAAATGGTGTTATTTTAGTTATAGATTTGCCAGCTTTATTGCAGAAAACACCGCAGGAAATTGCAACAGGTACAGCACATATGGTGCAGAGAATAAGCGAGCTGGAAACATATCTTAATCTGCAGCTTCCAGTATATATAGTATTAAATAAAATAGACTTGCTTGAAGGTATGGACTCATTTTTAAAGCTGTATAATGAAAAAGTATCATCAAAAGTATTAGGCATAACATTTCCTAAAAAAGTAAAAATAACAGAAGAATATATAGATAATGAATTTGGCAAAATTATTACATCACTTAAATTTTCCTTGATGAATAAAAACCACCATACTCAGACGGTGCAGGATAAGAAGAAAGCATATTTTTATGTTGCTCAGCTTGAAAATTTAGCAAAAATAGTCAGCCAGATTTTAAATAAACTTTCTTATGAAAACAGTTTAAAAAATAAATCATTTCTTCGTGGTGTTTATTTTACATGTTCATATCAGGAAAATATCCCTGCAAATATTTTATTTGAAGGTCTTTCTCTGCATTACAAGCTGAATAAGCCTATGCTTGCAAGCAGAAGTAAAAGTGTGCATAAGAGTTTTTTTGTTTCATCTTTATTAAAAGATATTATTTTCAGAGATAAAGGTATATCAAACCCTATCTTTGGCAGCCACTGGAAAAAGATATCTTTTATTGCTGCAGCATTAATTGTTTTTTCTATAACTTATGCTGTATCTAATAACTATATCAATGCCCGTAAAAGTGAAGTGGAAAGGGCTGATAACAGTTTATCTGAATTAAAAGTAGTAATAGATGATATGCAGAAAAATTATACATCATCAGATGTATATGGTAAGTCAGAATATATAAACAGACTTAGGAATATTTTAGCAGAATATCCGCAGCTTTTTGGCATAGATTCTGTTTTAGATGCACCCCTTTTACATTTATCTTATAGAAGTTTTTATCCTGCAAAAGAGTATTACATAAACAATATGGAAGATTTGCTTGCTGTAAGCCTTGTAAAAGAAATGGAAGAAAACTTACTGCAGGAAAATGATACTAATAAGCTGGTAAGAGCATTATATATGTATAAAGCATTATTTGAAAGGAAATATCTTGATAAGTCATTATTAAAGCTGTGGCTTAAAGATAACTGGCATTTATATGAAAAATACCAGATATCAGAAAAAACTTTTGATACATATATTGATGATTTGCCATATAAGTCTACTTTCCCTAATATTGCAGTAAATGATATTGTATTATCAAAAACTGTAGAAAAGCTGGCAAATGCAACCAGGTCAGAAAGGCTGTATGCATTATTATCTTTTAGAGCAAACAGCATAGACGGTGAAGGGTTTTACAGTATAAAAGAAGATGTTGGTGCCGGATTTGATGAAGTATTTGATACAAGCAGTAATTTTTATCTTATACCAAATACATTTACACTGCGTGGTGTTGAAAAACTTTTCTCAAATATTACTACATATATTGAAGATTTAAATAAAATAGATATGTGGGCATTGAATATTAAAACAGAAGATATTGAAGAACAGGATAATACAGTATTATCTGTGGGTATAATCAATCTTTATTTACAGGAATATCAGCAGAAATGGCAGCAGGTATTAGAAAATATTAAGCCTAAGCGTTTTACTGGTAACGATAACGGGTTAAGTATCCTTGCAATATTATCAAAGCCATCTAACCCAGTGCGTAATCTTATAGATGTGGTCAGCACAAATACAGATTTAATCAACAGCTCTCTTTTAAAACATGCATCTAATCTTGGACTGCCTACATCTAAAATACGAAGCAACTTTAATATATTAAGTGATGCTTTCACACCTTATCATAAAATAGCAAAACAGGATTCATTATTTAGTCAGGGGGTAGATGCTGTCAGCACAAAAGCAGGGCTTGAAAATGGAGCAAAGAATATGAAAATTATGGATAAAATGAGTACAGACACTCAAAATATCTATAAAAAGATAGTGGACTATGTTTCAGGCAATGCACCAGCAAAGGATAAAATTACTTATGCTTTAAAACCTGTTGAAATAGCAGACGACCCATTTTTTATAATGAATAAAGATGCAGGTGAGCTGCCTACAGAAATAGGCAATTATTATAAAATAATAGCAGGTGATGCATGGAGTTTAATAGAATATCATGCAGGCATAGAGTTAAATAAGGCATGGCAGAGTGAAATATATGCTCAGTTTATGAATCAGGTGGCATCTTATTATCCTGTAAATATAACTGGCAAAGAATCTATTAAGTTTGATTCTTTTAGAAGTTTCTTTGGCAAACAGGGTGTATGGAATAAATTTTTCACCCAGTATCTTGATTTAGTGCTTGTTAAAAGGTGGGATGTTTATGATATTAACCCAACTTATGCTTCCAAAATAAACTTTTCCAGTGATTTCTTAACTACTGTTTATAAGCTGGCAACTATCAGTAATGGAGTGCTTGATGCAAATGATAATTTAGATGTGAATTTTACCATAAAGATAGTGGCATTATCTGGAGATTACGGCAATGTAGAATTAAGCTATGATGATAAATCAGCAGTATATGACCAGACATTTCCTGTAAGTCTTAATATTATAGGCGGCAATTTTAAAGAAAGTACAAGATTAAAGTTAGTAATAAAAGATTATAACGGCAATGTAAAAGTAACAAAAGAATATAATGGTGAGTGGGCATGGCTTAGCTTTATGCAAAGCGGAGAACATATAGGCAATGGTGTATACCGTATGGTATTTAATGGCAATGATAAGCTGTATTTTGACTGGTCTGTTGACGGCGGCAATGTTTCATTATCAAGAGTATTAAGCTCACTGCCAAACCTGACTATTCCGCAGAATATTTTAAAGTAAGGGGACATATAATGGGAGAAACATTTTCTTTAAAAATTATTGATGATATGAAACTGAAATCTGGTGCTAAATCTATGAAATTTAAGGAAACTGGCGGCTATATTGGCAGTGATTCTTCATGTCAGTGGGTAGTGCAGGATGTATTTAATAATATAGCCCCAAAACATATACATATAAAATATGCAGAAAATAGTTTTGGTATAGCTCCTGCAGCAAATAATGAGCTTTATTTAAATAATGATTTCAGCCCTATTCGTAAAGGCTACTACATATCTTTAGTGGTTGGAGATAAGTTCCGTATTGGAGATATTGAGTTTTTAGTGGTTAATGAAGATGAAATAGATGATACTGCAGAAGATGAGGCAGTAGTAGAAGATATAGAAATATATAATAAACTTGATAATATTGAAATAAAGCCTGCAGGTCAGATGGAAGGCATCAAAATGGATGATGATATTTCTGCAGAAAGCCTTGTAACAGACGGCGAAGATGTTTTAGGCATAGGGGAAGAATTTTTAGAGCCAGAGCCTGTAAGCAGTAATAACCCTGTGCGTCATATAATATTAACAGAAGATGTGTTTTTAAATTTTATTCAGGAAAAATGCAGTGATTTATTATTAAACCATTTAAAACATTCACAAGCATTAATGGATATTATGCAGGAAGAAAAAAGCCGCTTAACAGTAAAAGATTTGGAGCATATTTTTTCAAATTATTCATTAATAAATGATGTGCGTGTAATAAATCTTTTAACATTATCTATACTTTATAAAGAATTAAACAGTCCATTTTTTGATGAATTAGAGCAGGATAGTTTTGAAAAGATAATATCTATACTGGTTAAAAAATCATCATCTGAGCAGCATACAATAGAAAGGCTTTTAATAAGAGCAATCAAAAAATACATTAGGGGTGCAGTATAATGAAAAAGTTATTAATTTTTTTACTGCTTGCAGTTTACGGCTGTTCTACAACTGCTTCTGTAGCTGTAATAAATGATAAAAACTCAAATCCAAATATACATGGAGATAATGTGCCTGTTACCTTAAAGCTGTATAAATTAAACGGGGTAGAAAGGTTTAAGGAAGCATCAGTATTAGATTTAAACACAAGAGAAGATGCAGTTTTAGGTAAAGATAAGATAGATGTTGTGCGTATGCAGATAGCCCCAAATGATACAAAAATTATGGCAGAAATTAAGAAAAAGGAAATAGGTTATATAGGTATTTTAGTGCTTTTTGCCACAATGCAGAATAAGAAATATAAATCTGCTATAAAAAGTAAAGAAATATCAGGTGATAATGTAACATTTACTATAACTAATCAGGGTATATTTATAACAGGAAAAAAGAAAGGAAATATAAAAAAGGAGCTTATCAATGGCAAATAGTTTAAAAGTAGCATGGATAAATGGAATGAATATAGACAGAGTCCATTTTGAGCAGCAGGAAAGATATATAGAAAGAAATATAAACCAGAAAACAATAGATGTATTTGAAAATCATTATGGCATATTAGATATAGAGTTTTCTCATGAAATGTTATCTCAAGGCAAGATAGGCATTACAAGGGTATCCGGCATAAGCTCTGACGGCAGTATATTTAAAGCACCAGATGAAGATTTTCTGCCAGAACCTATGGAAATAAAGGCAGGAGCAAGTGCAGGCTCTGTAATAGTTTTAAAAATACCTATGAGTGTGGATACTGTAGCTGATTTATCGATACAAAATTCTCTGCCTGATACAAAATACATAGCAACACACAGTATGGTTTCATCTAAAACATTTGATGACAGCAACTCAAGCCAGATAGGCCATATGGAAGATAATAAATTATCATCATCTTATTCTCAGGAAAAGATAAATGTTATTATGGCATCTATCAGGCTGAGCATAGGTTTTGCAGGCTCTAAATCATCAAATGAAATAGAAATACCAGTATGCAGAATAAAAACTGTTGATTTAAACAGAAATATTACTTTAGATGATAAATTTATTCCAACATGCTTAGATATTGCCCGTATGCCATTAATTATTACATTTTTAGAAGAAATGATACATGCAACAGCTCAGCACAGGGACAGTTTAAGCCAGATATTTGCAGGTATAAATAAAGCATCTACAACTATAGATTTTGAAACATATATTGCTCTTAATATTTTAAAGAAATGGAATATTTTATTTTCCCATTTAAAAAATAGAAGCAAACTGCACCCAGAATATTTTTATGAAAAGCTGTTAGAGTTTCAGGCAGATTTATTAAGCCTTGATATTAACAGCCAAAGTTATGACTATATAAGATATGACCATTTAGATATTTCTGCATCTATTATACCAGTTATAAACAGTGTAAAACTTTTATTTTCTCATATTGTTGCACCAAAATACATACAGGCTGTTGTATCTGGAGATAATGGTTTTTATACATGTTCATTTGATAATTCATCAATACTGCAGGACAGCATAATATACATGGCAGTAAAAGGGGACTGTCCCCTTGAAACGATACAAACATCTTTTAAACTGCAAAGCAAGGTGGGGACAAATGCCCGCATTGGCAGTTTAGTATCATCACAGCTAAGCGGTTTAAATATAGAGCAGCTTGCGATAGTGCCGTCTATTCTGCCTCATTTAAATGATTATGTTTATTTTAAAATAGATAAAACTCATGAAATGTGGAAAGAGTTTAAGTATGAAAACAGTATTTCTGTATATATTACAAGCAGGATACCAAACCCTGATATAAAAATGTGGGCAGTAGGTGAATAATTATGAGTGATAATGAAAATAAAAAGGAAAAAACAGAAACTGCAGCAGGCAAAGAAAGTAAAAAGGAATCAGAAGAAAAAGCTGAAGATATAAAATATGACGGCAATTCTCATGTAAAGGCAGATGCAGTAATACAAACATTAAGTTTTACAGGCCTTGAGTTAAACCCTGTTGTAAATAATTCTATGAGCCTTATTTTACTTGCTAAAAGTATTTCAGAAAGCCAGCATTATGTAGAAACAGAAATAAGTGAGTTTAGAACTAATTTTATAAATGATATATTATCCATATCTGCAAAGCTGTCAACTCTTAATAAATATGATGAGCAGGATATTACACGGTTTAGATACTGTTTATGTGTGTTTATAGATGAAATGGTTATGAGAAACCCGTCATTTATGGATAGTTTTTATTCAAGCAGCAGTTTATCAATCCGTTTTTTTAAAGAGCCTTCTGGCGGTAACAAGTTTTTTGGTATAATGGATAAATGGCTTGAAAATCCAGCAAAACACAGAGATATGCTTGAGTTTATATATGTATGCTTAATATTAGGTTATCAGGGTAAGTTTTCAGTAGAGGAAGAATGTGAACAGAAGCTGTATTTATTAATGGAGAATATAGCTGCAGCAGTAGCACCAACATTACATTCTGATGAAACCACAGCTTTTGAGCTGGCATATACAGATAATACAAAAGAAACATTTTGGAGCAGGTATGGCTATATACTGAAAAAATTAACTTTTGTTATAGTCCCTGTAATAATTATTTTACTTTTTTATTTCAGCAATTATTTTATTTTATATAAAAATAATTTAGAAATATCAACTTATTTATCTAATAAGCTGGAAATACAGGATGAAAAGTAATTGTATATATTTATAAAAAGCCTTTTATATCATATAGTTATATGCTGTAAAAGGTTTTTTTTACAGGAATAATAACTGCTTAACTATATGTGTATTTTTATAATCTATTGTTGTAAATAATAAATTTTTAAATTATGAAATAAAGTTGTTGACAAAATATTCTTTATTGTGCTATGTTAAATCAACAAATTAATCTATATATAAAATGAAGTAAAACAAAGAATGGAAAGAGCTCACTTTCCTTTTTTTTCCTATCGTAAGTCCTCCGGCTGTTTTTCGTTCAGCAACACTTTAGGCAGTCGGAGGCAGGTTTTAATTTTATATATATCACATTAATTTTACACTATATTTTATGATGTTTCAATCTATTATATTATATTAAGAGATAAAAAAGTATAAAAATGTATGCTTGTAGAATGGGAAGTAATAACTTTCCTAATTTTCCCTATCGTAAGTCCCCCGACTGTTTTTATTCAGCAACACTTTAGGCAGTTGGGGGCAGTGTTTAACTTTAATATTCTATAAGTCATATAATTATTATTTAGCATTTTATTTTTTTAAATGCAGAATATTTTTAACAAAAGCAATAAAAGTATACTCATAGAATGGAGAGTGAGCGCTTTCCTATTTTTTTTCCTATCGTAAGTCCCCCGGCTGTTTTTCGTTCAGCAACACTTTAGACAGTCGGGGGCAGAGTTTATAAACCAAGTAAAAAAAGTATATTTGTCTATTGAACTTTTATACTTAATTTAATATATTATAAAGAGATAAAAAAGATATAAAAAGTATATTGTAGAGTGGAAGGTAAGAGCTTTCCTATTTTTTTCCTATCGTAAGTCCCCCGGCTGTTTTTTGTTCAGCAGCACTTTAGGCAGCTGGGGGCAGAGTTATTTAAGTAATGGTGATATGTATGGCAGCAGAAAGTTTAATAAGTGAGTTAATCTTTACAGGAATAGAGCCTGCTTTAAATTTTAGAGTTGTAGAAGCAAAGATAGTAGAGCGTCTTGATTATCCTTATGAAATAGACTGTATATGTTATTATGAAGGTGTAAAAAATCTGCCTTATGAATA
The DNA here is from genome assembly GCF_949287625.1 of uncultured Brachyspira sp. Lineage (GTDB taxonomy): Bacteria > Spirochaetota > Brachyspiria > Brachyspirales > Brachyspiraceae > Brachyspira. The sequence goes on from NZ_CASEGO010000016.1 coordinate 30,228, forward strand.
TGGCTTAGATACCTTAACAGACAACAATATTCGCCTTTACTTACAAGACCCGTCATATACTAATAACAAAGAGCGTGCAAATCAAAGCAGATTATTTAAAGGTGTAACAAGTCAGGTTATTTATTTAGGCAATAAAGAGCTGCAGACAAATATTTCATTAAATCATAAATATTATTACCGTTTTAAATTAAACTCTCAGTTAATCAGGTTAAGTTATAATAACTGTTTTAGAATATATAATAATAAAAGTGTTCTGGAAGTATTAAAGCATATCTTTGAAAGGTCAAAAGGCCCAGTAACGATGCCTGTAGATTTTTCACGAGTTCAAAACAGCTTTAAGCAGGAAGAATATATATGCCAGTATAATGAAAGTGATTTAGATTTTTTACTAAGGCTTTGCAGCAGATATGGAATATATATAGCAGAAAATAGTGAAAGTATAAACTTTTATGATTCTGTGTATCAGACAGATTTTACAGATAAAGATAACACATATAATACTGCAGAAGCAGTTAAGCATGTAATATATCCTTATAACCCAGCCAGTGATAATTATTTATCAAGCCACTGTATATCAAGTATAGAGCAGGGCTTAAGTGGTCGCAGTTTATGGACAATATTCAGCACATCTGATGCATCAGTTCCCGGCAGCCATAAAGTATCTAAAAGCCAAAATTACTGGGAAGAAAGGGCAGTAGATAATAGAGATAAAAATACAGTTTATGCAGAAAACATTAATTTTTATCATCCAAGTTATACTAATACTAATTATCAAAATGGTATGCAGTTTCAGTCCAGCTTAAATTCATTAGCCAATCATGTATCTGCAGTGCAGATTAAGGCAAAAAGTAATATACTGGAGCTTAATACTAATGATGTATTAACAATCACTAATTTAGAAGGTGGCGAAAATACTTATAAGGTAATTGGTATAGTTCATTATTATCATGATAAAAGCGAGCAGGGTGGCAGAATATTGGAACATGAGCCTGCCTTATATTCAATGTACAGTAATGAATTATATTTAATACCTAATACAATGCCTTATGCATCAAAAGTGATTAATAAGCCACGAGCTTACGGCATAACATCTGGTATAGTGATAGGCAAAAGTGATAATATAGAAAGTGAAAGGAACACTATATTAGTAGATGAATACGGCAGGGTAAGGGTTCAGTTTGCAAGTTATGCAGTTCAGGGCAAATATGATGAAGAAACTTTTGGAGATACATATAAACATACCCACAGCTGCTATTTAAGATATGCAAGCCCTGCAGCAAGCCATAATTCTGGTTTTATAGCTGTTCCAAGAGTTGGCGATGAAGTAGTAGTCAGTTTTATAGATGGTGACCCTGACAGACCTATAATCACAGGCAGTTTATATACTCCATATAATCCGTCATTAATACATAGTGAGATACTTGCATCTAAACATAAAACATCACTTTCTTCAAAAACAGTAGGCAAGGGGGAGCAGGGCAGAAATGAACTTACGATGAGCAACCTGCCAGGCAGTGAGCAGATATATTTAAAAGCCGAAAAAGACTATGAAGAACTAGTGCAGAATAATTATGACCAGACAATATTAAACAATAAAACAAGTAATGTATCAGGCACTCACACAGAAAGCATACTGCAGGCACACATTCAAAATATAGCTGGCTTAAAAGATGTGAATGTAGGCGGCGAATATTTAACAGTGGTAGCATTAAGCAAAGATACAGCAGTAGGTCTTTCTAACACATTAAATGTGGGTGCAGAAAATACACTGCGGGTAGCAGGGGACAGTAAAGAGTTTATAAGCGGCGATAAGATAGTGGAAATAGAGGGCGATATACATGAAAACTATCTAGGCGAGTGTGTAAAAACAGTATCAAGAAATGTAGAAGAAACAGTACAGGGCAGTATAGACCAAACATGTACAGGTGGCATTAATATATCAACAGAAAGCCATTATGATGTTACATGTGAACAGGATATGGACTTATACAGTAAACTGAATATAACAATTACATCAGATGAGCATACAAGTTTAGTATCAGATTCTATGAATATGGAGATAAATACATCAGGGGATATTGACGCACAGGAATTTAATATAAATGCTCAGTCAGCATTTACAATAAATATAGGCGATAATGCCAGTATCACATCAGACGGCAGCAGTATGACATTAAAAATAAGCGATGTAGAACTATTGCTGGACGGCGAAGGCCTTACATTAAACAAGGGCAAGTTTAATATTAAAAAATAGGTGTGGTATGGATAATCAAGAAAATGCTCAACCAAATATTCAAGAAAGTGATAATCAGTTATTAATAGATTTTATAAAAGATACATATTCTATAGAATCTAATAAACATTTTTTTGTTTTAATTCCATATTTAATTGATGGTATAACAGGTTATAAGGGAAGATTTAAACAAAGTTTATCTGCAAATAAAATAGTGTTATTATCAGCATCAGAACAAAATACTCAAACTTCAGATAAACAAACAAAGAATTCTAGTATTGAATATATAGATGAAGATAACATACTAAATATAGATAAATATAATGCTTTTAACAGGATGAATAAATCATTGTATCGTTTTAATATATCAGATACTGAAAAAATAGATACTTTTTTATCAGAGCTTGTATGTGAGTATAAAAAATCCTTTAGTAAATTAATAGCAAATCAAAAAGATTATACATATTTATATACTTTACTTAAAAACATTAAAGAAACTGACTATTCATTTTATATACCATTATTATCTTTATACTACTTTGAAAATAGAGTTTTAAACCAATTTCATGACGGTCGTAAGTTTTTAAATTTATATATACAAACATATAATTCATTAGATGTATTTAAATCTCGTAAATATGAAAATATTTATAATGATAACCATTTTTTTATGTGGTTTTATATAAGATATTATATTAATAGAACAATTCCAGACAGTCGTCTTAAGAACTCAAACGATAAATCAAATAATAATATATCTCACTATTATCCACGGATAAAAGAGGCTGCACTACTTGGAATATGTAATAAAAGTAACCTGCAGGAAAATAAAGATAAAGCTATGTTTAATGCATGTTTAGATATATTTCAGGTTTTAAATTTTTCATTTTCTGATTTATGTGTTGGAACTAATTTAAATTTAGGTAAGTATAAAAACGAAGAAGTAACATGTTATTCCATAATGTGCGATACTTACGGTCAGCAGGTTGATACTTTAGCTAAGACTATAACATTTTCTGAAAATATAAAAAGTAATTTATTAACTATTTCAGATATAGGCGGCACAAAGCAGGAAGAAGAAAATGATATATTAGATTGTAATAGTATTGATATCATATTAAAGCTTTTTAAAGATTATATTGTAAGCAAAATAAAACCAAAGTTAGATGAAGATTGGCAGGGTTATATAGATAAATTAGATATTACAAATATATTTGCAACAATTAACCCAAATTTTTATTCATTTAAAAAGGGAGTGAAAAAATACGATAATGCATATTATGAAAATAGGGTTGTATTATTATTTGTTAAATTAAATAACATTATCCAAATGCGTTTTGATGATATATTAGAAAGTGGAGCAAAAATAGTTTTTGTATTT
>NZ_CASEGO010000017.1 GCF_949287625.1 uncultured Brachyspira sp.
ACGTATCGTTGACATTTGATAAGAATAAACAATACCGTGCGTCCCGAACGAAGATGAGGGAGAGCTCGCGGTTGACAAACTTAAAAATTTTTAGTATATCCTCATTACCTACAGAGCCTAAAAGATAGCGTACAAAATAATCGTTCATTCTATAATGTGCACAATAAAAATAGATTATAATCTGCCTAGCCATACTGACACTAAATAAGCCTATAAAGAAATAATTTTTCAAGTATTGTTTATTATAGTATAAATTCTAACAAAAGAGTTTAACTTAAAAAATCAAAACTTACTGTCTCTAAGCATATAATTAAATTGATTTCTTGTATAAACTTTTATTTTATTATTATGCATAGCATAACTTCTGGCACTGCTGGTAAGCTCTACAGGAAGTATAAGTATTCCATTTTTTGCCCCAGCCTCATTAATAAGAAGTATAAAATCTCTTATAATAAGCTCCCCTACTTCCGTATTTTTCCATCTCTTAAAAGATATTAATGTTAAATCTTTTTTATTTTTATTTGAAGCAAATGCCAAATAATTAACTTCATCTCCGTAATCATAATCTATCAAATGATCATTATATTCCTGTATAGCAGAATACATAAGTTTTTTCTGTATTATGTCTTGGCATATACTCTTAAAAGATGCCAAACTTATATCGTATATTTTATCCACTTTTTTTAGTATAACACTTTCTGAAGAAGCATTATTTTCATTTATACCGCATTCTAATAATATTTTTTCTATATCCATAGTTTTTTCTAGCTGAGCAAAATCAAGTATACTGTCAATATTATTAAAACTGCTCTCCCATAACTTCACGCTATTTTCCCAAATATCTATATACTGCTTATCAATATATTTTTCATAATTTTCATTTTTATATTTTTCATCATCTTCAAGTTTCATATTATTTCTTAATTTTTGAAGCTGCTCTGTAGCTTTTGAAATTGAAAATAAATATTTAAAAATTCCGTCTAAATCATAAATATTAAATTCAGGAGCATTAAAAAGTCTTATATGCTCAAAATAACTTATAGAACTATTAACATCTTTAATAAAATAATTATAAAAAGCAAAGTCCAGTATAATAGCTATTTCATCTTTTTTTATTTCATTAATTTTATACTGAGATGAAAGTTTATTATAAAGTGCTATAAATTCATCGCTATCATCAGATTTATATAATATATATAGATATATTCTATTTATATAAAATTTATATTTAAGATTAGTATTTATAGATCTCAAAGACAAAATAGATTCTGCAAAACTTTTAGCAGTATTTATTTCATCTGTAACTATATATAATGATATCAATATTTTTTCAACTAATATCATATCATCATAATCTTCTTCTATATTTGATATATTTCTGCTTAATCTCTTATGAAGTTCTTCAAGCATAGTAATAATTTTTTTATAATCCTGAGTCATAAAATAACATATTGCAGCTGTTTTTAATTCTTCTATCTCAAAGTCGCTTTTATTATTGATAACCCTATTAAAATATTCGCATGCTAATTTATAAACACCCTCTTTTCCAAGTATATAAGCCGCCTTTAGAGAATAATAACTATTACTTGGCTCTAATTGAGCTATTTTCAAAATGCATTTGATACTTTCTTCTTTATTCTCTAATTTTTCGTATAAGCCCTCTAACTTTTTATATATGTTTGTCTCCTCGCCCTCAAAATATTTTAAATCCATTAATTTTTGATACTTTTCTACAGCATTTTCTGTAAAATTATACTGCTCTTCCAAAACTGCAAGTTCATATATAGAATTATAATCTTTAGGATTTGTATCAATTTTCTTTTGAAGTTCATCCATTTTCTTTTTGATATTTTTAGGCTTATAATAACTATTAGTTCTAGATATACTTCTAAAAAATAAAATAATTCCTATTACTATTAATATAGATACAGGAACCATCAATATATACATATACAAATTAAACATAGTTCTTTCTTCCCGAAATCAGAATTATATTGATAACTATTTTAAGATTGAAAATAAATTAATACAATATGATTATTATAAAAAAAACAAAAAATCATACAAAATTAGTTCTTAAAAACATTTCAAACTGTGTTTTTGTATACACTGTAATTCTATCGTTATGTTTAGCACTTTTTGTAAGTTTGACAGGCAGTATTAATATTACATTTTTTACCTCGGCTTAATTAACCATCATAAGAAAATCTCTCAATATAAGCAGACTTACTTATCATTTTTCCATATCTTAAAAATATTTTTATGATTTTTTTTAATCTATTGACATTAATACATAATAATATATTCTATTAAAAATTTAACTCATTACAAATTATAGGAGTAACAAACATGAAAAAAATATTATTTTTATCAGCTGTTATTTTGATATCAGCATTTTTTGCTGTTTCATGCGGCGGCCAAAAAAGCACAGCAGAAAACTCAATAACAGTAATGGTTCCAGACTGGGCTGTACCTTCTGATGAAATGCTCAATGCTTTTAAAGAAGAAACTGGAATAACTGTTAATATGAACGTTATGGCTTGGGAAAATATAAGAGACAAAATATCAATAGCGGCTGCTGGAGGAACTGCTGCTGCTGATGTTGTAGAAGTAGACTGGTCTTGGGTAGGAGAATTTAACAGTGCTGATTGGCTTGAACCTATAGAATTAAGCCAAGAGGAAATTAACGCTATGCCTTCTATACAGCCTTTTATAATAGACAGTAAAGTTTTAGCCCTTCCTTATGCCAATGATTTCCGTTTAGCTTATTATAATAAAAAACATTTTGAAGCTGCAGGCATTACTGAAGCTCCAAAATCTTGGGACGATGTTTATAATGCTTTAATAGCTATAAAAAATGCAGGTATCACTAAATATCCTTTTTCTATGCCTTTAAATGCTGATGAATCTTGTACTACTTCATTAATATGGATGGCATATTCAAAATACGGAGTAGTATTTAATGAAGACGGTACTTTAAATAAAGATGCTGTACTTGGAGCATTAGAGTTTATAAATAAAATGGCTAATGTTGATAATTTGATTGATCCTGCTTGTAAAACTTCTACAGGTATGGACGCTTATAGAAGAATCAATTCCGGAGAGGCTAGTTTCATAGTAGGACCTACTTCTTTTGTAAGCAGAGTACAAGATCCTAATGAATCTCAAGTAGTAGGAGATGTTATACCTATACTTCTTCCAGGTGCAGAAGGTCCTTCACCAAAAACTTTTGCTTTACCTGAAGGTGTAGGCGTAATAAAATTATCAAAAAACAAAGAAGCAGCAATGAAATTTGTAAAATGGTTTAATTCACCAGAAATACAAAAACAATTAAACTATGTACAAAACACTATGCCTACAAGAACTTCAGTTATGGAAGAACTTATTAATGAAGGCAAATTAAAAAATACAGGTGCTTTGCTTGAAGAATCTACTTTAATATCAAGCCCATTCCCAAAAGGTGTTCCTAGCTATTATTCTGAAATGACTACTGCTATATTTAATGCTGTTAATGAAATGGTTTTAGGGGCAAAAACTCCTGAAGAAGCATTTAATGCTATGGATAGCAAAATAAAAGAATTAGCTGCAAGATAATTTTATTAGAGTAATAATATTATATGGCATTACTTTTTGAGTGATGCCATTTATTTTATCTTTAAAATAATTTTTATATTTAATTTTTCAAGTACTTTTGAAACAAACTTATTTAATAAATAAAAAAAGGGCCTAACTTAAAAAGTTAAGCCCTTTTCATTATCGTTGGAGTTTTATGCTGTTAAATTGAATTTTTTCAAATCTTCATCAACGCTTCCTATTCCTCCAATTCCGAATTTTGAAACTAATATATTAACTACATTAGGTGATAAGAATCCAGGAATTGTTGGTCCTAAATGTATATTTTTTACTCCCAAATATAATAATGAAAGTAAAACTATAACTGCCTTCTGTTCATACCAAGCTATATTATAAACTATAGGCAAGTCATTAATATCATCTAATCCGAATAAGTCTTTAAGTCCCAAAGCAATAACAGCTAGTGAGTAGGAGTCATTACATTGTCCTGCATCTAGTACTCTAGGTATGCCGTTAATATCACCTAAATCTAATTTATTGTATCTGTATTTAGCACAGCCTGCAGTTAATATTACAGTATCTTTAGGAAGTTTTTTCGCAAACTCAGTATAGTATTCTCTTTCTTTATGTCTTCCGTCGCATCCGCCCATTACGATAAATCTTTTTATAGCTCCTGATTTTACAGCTTCAGCAATTTTATCTTTAAGTGATAATACCTGATTATGAGCAAATCCTCCAACTATAAAGCCGCTTTCTATTTCTTTAGGAGCTTCGCATTTTTTAGCATGCTCTATTATAGGAGTAAAATCTTTATCGCTTTCTTTTCCTGTATGGCTTTCTATATGTTTTAAGCCTTCAAAACCTGCAGCACCTGTTGTATATACTCTGTCTTTATAACTTGGTAAAGGAGTTACTATACAGTTTGTAGTCATTAGTATAGGTCCGTTGAAACTTTCAAAATCTTTTCTTTGATCCCACCAAGCTCCGCCGTAATTGCCTACAAAATGTTTATATTTTTTTAATTCTGGGTAGTAGTGAGCAGGAAGCATTTCAGAGTGAGTATATACATCTACTCCTGTACCTTCTGTTTGTTTTAATAATATTTCTATATCTTTTAAATCATGACCAGATACCAATATTCCCGGATTTTTTCCTACACCTATATTAACTTTTGTAATTTCTGGGTTACCGTAAGTAGAAGTATTAGCTTTATCAAGAAGTGCCATTCCGTCAACACCGTTTTTACCTGTTTCAAGTACCAAAGCTAAAAGTTCATCAGCATTTATATCATTTCTTAATGTTTCATTCAAAGCTCTTTGTATAAAAGCATCAACTTCTTCATTCTCATAATCAAGCATATTAGCATGTCTCATATAGGCACTTAATCCCTTAACTCCGTATATAACAGTTTCTTTAAGGCTTCTTATATCTTCATCTTTCTCTTCTAATACGCCTACTGTTTTTGATTTAGCGTCCATATCATCTTTGCTTTTAGGTGTCCATAAAGATTCTTCAAGTATAAGTGATTTGTCTTTTACCTGATTTGCTAATTCATTACAAAGTTTTGCAGTGTATTCTATTCTCTTATAAAAAACTTCTTTATCGAAATTGGCATTTGTTATAGTAGTAAATAAATTGAATGTTACATCATGATTAACTTTTTTATCTACTTTTCCGCCCTCTTTTCTTATAGCAGTTGTTATATTAGAAAGTCCTTTAGTTACATGAACTAGTAAATCTTCTAAATAGGCTAAATCTGGTTTTTTACCGCATACACCTGATACAGTACAGCCTGTATTATTCATTGTTTCCTGACATTGATAACAAAACATTTTATTGTCCATTTAATCCTCCATTTATTTTTTGTGTTTTGATTTTTTATTATCTGTTTTACTTATCTTGAAATCCTTATCTAATAAATAATGATCTTTGATTGTATGGCTTTCCATATAGTTTTTGAACTTTCTGTTTATATCATTAACTAAATCGCCCATTATGCAGCTTGAGCAGTATTTATCGCATTTGGAATGAAATAAACAGCTTCTCTGCCAATTCTTACCCTCTATAGTTTCGTATATCTCCAAAAAAGAAGCATTTTCTTTACCCTCAGCAATTTTAAATCCTCCTGCAGGTCCTTTTGATGAAGTAAGATACCCCGCCTTTACAAGTGCCTGAAGAACTTTCGACAAATGATTAGGCGAAACATCAAATCTTTCTGCTATATCTTTAAGGGATGCAAACTCTTTAATAGATATATATACTGCAGAGTGCAGAGCTATAGCTGAGGCTTCTGATATTGGAATCATTTTTTATTCCTGTTATTACTAATTTAGTATATTGGTACTATAATACTAAATTAGTTTTTTGTCAATATGATAATAAAATATTAATTAAATCTGGTTTTTCTTATTTTTTATTTTTTGCGACAGTTTTTGTCATTAAAATGTGTTATACTATATAACATATATTTATTTTTAAGGACTATTATATGGCAGAAACAAATAATGAAGATAATAAATCTGTAGAAATGCGAAGCATAAAAAAGTTAAATGGATGTAATTTCGTTATACCTAGCTATCAAAGGGGGTATAGATGGAGAGGCGAAAATGGAGAAGTTCAGGCTTTATTGGAAGATATAAAAGAATTTATAGAAAATAAAAAAGGAGATGAAAAATATTGTCTTAACCCTATAGCTGTAAAAAAAGTATCGGATACCGAATATAATTTAGTAGACGGGCAGCAGAGATTAACCACAATTTATTTGATATTAAAATATTTAAATAATACTAAACCATTTACTTTAAAATATGAAACTAAACAAAATAAAGAATTTTTAGATAAAATTAATATAAATACACCAGAAAATGATTATAAACAAAACATAGACTATTATCATATTTTCGAAGCTTATAAATATATAGATATTTGGTTCCAAAAAGATGAAAATAATCAAATAGAGAAAGAAAACTTTAAGGAAAACTTATTAGACAATGTAAATATAATATGGTATGATATAGGAAGCGATGACGAAAATGAAACTTTTCAAAGGCTTAATGCTGGAAAAATAGCACTTACCGACAGTGAATTGATAAAGGCTATTTTTTTGCATAAATCAAATTTTAAAGAAAAAAGTAATAACAATGAAAATACAGAAGAATTAAAAAAAGAAAGTAATAATAAAAAAAAGCTGGAAGAATTAAAACAAATAAATATAGCCAATCAATGGGAAAATATAGAAATAGAATTAGAAAACGATAAATTCTGGTATTTTATTTCCAATAATGATAATGCTGACATTAGAATGGATTTTTTATTTGAGTTAATATATGATATACAAAAAGAAAATAATAATACTGTAAAAACAAAATATAAAATATTTGAACATTTTTATAAAAAGTTTAAAGATAAAAAGAATTTAATTGAAAATTGGAAAGAGCTTTCAAAATATTTTTATATTTTAAAAGAATGGTATGAAGATGATAATTTATATAATGATATAGGTTATTTAATAGCCTCTGGTTCAAGAGAGTTAAAAACTATTTTATCTTATACAGAAGATGAAAAACTAAACACTAAACAAAAATTTAAGACTAAAATAAAAGAAGATATAAAAGAAAGTATCAAAGTTCATAATTATAAACAGGTAGAAGAAAATATATCAAAATTGGAATATAATATAAATGATACAGAAATAAGAAGAATATTATTATTATTTAATATAATAGATAGCTCAAAAGAAAATATAAGATTTCCATTTGATGAATATAAAAAGATAATACCATCTTTAGAACATATACATGCTAGAAACTCAAAAAAATTATCTGAGAAAGAAAAAGAAAAATTTATAGAAGAAAATAAATTATATATACTTCAAAATAAAGAATTAATAGAAAATGAATATAAAAATCTAGATGAAGCTTTTAATAATTTTAAAATAGAGGATAATTTCAATTATATAATAGATGCATTATTTTCTATTTATGAAAAATTATTAGAAGATAGTGAATCTTCCATTACATTTGAAAAAAATTATAATTTAGATAATGAAAATAATATTTCTAATTTGGCATTAATAGACGTTAATAATAATGCTACTTTGAGTAATTCTATTTTTCCAATAAAACTAAATAAAATAAAAGACTTAATTAAAAATAAAAAAAAATATATTCCTATATCTACAAAAAATGTATTTTTAAAATATTATACAAATGAGTCAAAAGATATACTATTATGGACAAAAACTGATAAATATGATTATTTGAATAATATAATAGATTCAATAACTGATTATTTGGGACTAAAAAAATAAATAAGGAGAATATTATGAGCGACAATAAAGAAAATTTTATCTCATTATTAGAGAAATACGAAAATAATGTTGTTGTGCCTATTATACAAAGAGGTTATGCCCAAGGCAGAAAAACTAATGAAGTAAATAAAATAAGAGAGGATTTTTTAGATGTTATTATTGATTTTTTATCAAACGATAAAGAAGAATTAATATTGGATTATATATATGGAGTAGAAGATAATGGGGTTTTTTATTTATTAGATGGACAGCAAAGATTAACAACATTATTTTTATTTCATTGGTATTTCAATTTTGAAAATGAAAAATTAAATAAATTTACTTATGAAACTAGAAATTCATCAAAAAATTTTATATCATTTTTATTAAGCATAAAAAGAGAAAAAATTGATTTACAAACTGATGAAAAATTATCTAAGATATTAAAGGACAATATTAATTTTTTAAACTTTTGGGAAAAAGATACAACAGTTAAAGGAATGCTTCAGGTAATAGATGATATTCATAAAAAAGTAAAAAATAATAAAGATATTGATAGCGGTAAATTAAATAGTATACAATTTTACTGTGAATATATAAAAGGAGATCCTGATGATTTGTATATCAAAATGAATTCAAGAGGAAAGCAATTAACAGATTTTGAAATATTTAAATCAAAACTCGAAAGTTTTTTAGATGGAAAAATAGATGATAATCTTTTAAGAGAATTTAGAAAAAAAATAGATACTACTTGGTCTAATTTTTTCTGGGAATTTGTGAAAGATAATAAAAATCCTGAAATAGACAGCCTTTTTAAAAACTTTTTTGATTTTGTGTTTAGAATGTTATATGCTGAACAATATGAATATGTAAAAGAAAAAAATGAAAAAATAGGAGTATATCTGAAAGATTTCTTTAATTTATTTGTAAAAAAAACAGATGAAAAAATATTAAAATATATTGATGATAGTAAAAACTATATGTTAGAATGTAATATAAAATTTATAGTTAATATATTGGATATATTTTATAAATTAACCCCTAGTAAAACCATTGAATTATTTAATGAAATATTTTGTATATATGATGGAAATATTTATAATGATAAAATATCTACTTTTGAAGAAAATATAAACATTTTTGATAAAAAAGATGACTATATTATTTTGCTTAAAATAAATAATTATGATTTGAAATATAAAATATTACTGTTTAGTTTTTTTATTATTTTAAATAAAATAGAAGAAGAAAATTATAAAGAAAATGAAAATATAGATTCAATAATTGAAAAAATCAAAGATTATAAAGATATATTGAGGTTTATAAGGAATTTTATATTTATTTACTATGAACATATTGGCAATGATGATGAACTAAAATTCCAAATTAGTTTTATAAAATCATTTATAGAAAATGGAAAAATATCATTAAAACCTTATAATGATAATCACCAAGAGATATTAAAAATAATAGTTGAATCAGAACAAAATAAATTAGATATATTAAAAGATAATACAGATTATATAAAACAAAAAATTTACGCCTGTGAGAATAATGTATTTTTACAAGGAAATATTGATTTCTTATTAGACAATATAGGTAATGAAAATATAGTTAATGTAGTAAATTATATTTTTACTAAAAATGGCTTTAATAATGAAAATGTAAATTATTTAATACATAGGGCTATATTAGTATTTATTGATAAAGATGAAATAGAAAGTTTTAAACCTTATTATACTACAACAATATCTATATTTAGAAATAGTTATAATAAAACATTATTAATATGGTATCCAAATAGATTAGAAGAGTTTATCAATACTATATTTAACGATAAAGTAAATAAAACTATATTAGATAAATGCAGTAATATAATAAATAATTATAAAGATGATAGTCATTGGAAATATTTGATAATAAAAGATGCTAAAGATGCAAATGGCAATGATGTAAATTTATACAATGAAGAATATTCATATTCAGGTGAAATAAAACGTCATTATAATAGTGATAATATTGATTATTATTTATATTATCAGTATAGAAATAGAACTCATTGGGATATACCATTATCAACTAAAATTCACACAATGTTTAATAAATTTCTAAATAAACACAAAGATTTTCATTTATACTATTTTGATGGTTCTAATAATCCTAATATTGAAGAATCAAGAATATTAAGATATACAAATAATGAAATTTTATATTGTTATGAATGGGTTACTTTAGCTAAAGAAATAGAAATAGAAAATGAAAAAGTTTTGGTTGGATTTACTACAGATGGTTATTGTCTTGAATGTGGTTTGAGAAAGAAAATACCTTACAGAGATGAAAATAGAACAGAAAATATTTTAACAAAAATTGAAGAAAAGAAAATCAATTTTGAAGGATATGAAAGATGCACTAATAATATTGATTGGTATTATATGAAATATTTGGATAATTATGATGAAATGTCAGAAGAATATAATAACATATTAAAACCTGTTATAGATGCTTTTTCTAAAAAATAAATAGTTAATTTGTTGTAAAAATAAAGGAGTTTAACTTAAATTAAAAGCTAAGCTCCTTTTTTAATACTAAAAAATATCATATTTCAATAAAAAAGCCTATTGACTTTATTTTTTTATGCATATAAAATCTTTGATTGTGTCTTAAATTTTTTACTTTTTATAAAATTATTACAAAATTAGAGGTATTTTATAATGAATAACAAAATGCTGGAGCTCACAGAAGGTAATGTCAATAAAGGATTAATAAATTTGGTTATACCAATGATACTGGGCAATCTATTAAATATAGCATACAATATAGTAGATACAATATGGATTGGGCAGATGATAGGACCTAAAGGACTTGGAGCTATTGCTGTGAGTTTTCCTATTATATTAATACTTTTAGCTATAGCCTCTGGGGTAACTGTAGCTGCTAATGTATTGATAGGTCAGTATTTCGGAGCTAATGATGAGGATTCTGTAGTATATGTTTCTAAAGTTGCTACTACAATTAGTTTGATAACTTCTTTGAGCTTAGCAATTATAGGATATATATTTGCCCCTGCTATGATGAGATTTTTAAATACAGCAGACAGCATTATGGAATATTCTGTAAGCTACTTTAGAATAAGCATGATAGGTTTTCCTTTTGTGTTTTATTATTTTTTAGTATCTGCTTTGCTTAGAGGAATAGGAGATACTGTAAGACCATTAATATTTTTGGCTATAGCTTCCGTAATTAACTTGATACTAGACCCTATTATGATAAAAGGACTGGGACCAATTCCTGCTATGGGATTAGACGGAGCTGCTTATGCAACTGCTTTTTCTCAGTTTGTTTCTGTGGCTGTAAGTATGGTATATTTAAAAATGAAAAATAGTATTGTAAAGGCTAATCCTTTTAATTTGATATTTGATTTTAATATTACAAAACTCATGTTTAAAATAGGTCTTCCATTTGCCGCTATGCAGCTCATAGTATCTGTAAGCTGGCTATTATTAAACAGACTTATAAATACTTATGGAGAATCAGCTTCTGCTTCGGTTGCTGTATCTATGAGAGTAGACTCATTATCTTTTTTACCGCTTCTGGCACTATCAGCAGGTATAGCTACTATGACAGCACAGAATATCGGAGCAGGTAAAATGGATAGAGTTAAAGAAATATATAAAGCAGGCATCAAACTTTCTGTAGGAATATCAGTTTTTATGGCACTTTTTTCTGTGCTGTTTCCAGAAATCATTGTACGAATGTTCACAGATGATATGAGCGTTTTGAAATACACTAAAAGCTATATATATGTAGTAATACCTTCTATGATAATGCTTGCTATTATGTTTTCTTGTAACGGCGTTATTAATGGAGCAGGAAAAACTTTTATGCTTATGCTGTTCGCCTTTTTTGCCCATATTATAATAAGAGTACCGTTAGCCTATATGATATCTCCGAAGCTGGAATTATGGGGCATATGGACTGCTATGGCTGTAAGTAATTTCTTTAGTATGAGCTTTAGTTTAATATATTATTTCTCTAACAAATGGAAGAAAGGAGCGAATATTGCATCGCATTCTGCTGCTGAACATAATATTTAAACATACCCTAGTTTTTGATTGATTTTTTTTATAAAAGTATTATAATTACAGATTGTGTTGTTTACATAATTATTTTTTATTATAACGAGGTGTTATATGGAGTTAAAAAACTATATAAGAAATATTCAGGACTATCCTAAAGCAGGCATACTCTTTAGAGATATCACAACTTTACTTCAAAACAAAGATGCTTTCAAATATGCAATAGACCAGATGGCAGAACAAGTAAGCAGCGAAAAAATAGATTATATAGTAGGAGCAGAAAGCAGAGGTTTTTTAATAGGTTCAGCATTAGCCTATAAAATGAACACAGGATTCATACCAGTAAGAAAAAAAGGCAAACTTCCTTACAAGACAATATCCGAAGAATATGCACTAGAATACGGTACAGACACTTTATTTATGCATGAAGATGCTATCAAAAAAGGTGAGAGAGTATTAATAGTAGATGATTTAATAGCAACAGGCGGTACGGCACTTGCTATGATAAAAATGGTAGAAAAACTTGAAGGTATTGTAGCAGGTTCTTCTTTTTTAATAGAATTAAAAGAATTAAACGGAAGAAAAGAAATATCTAAATATCCAGTACATGTATTGATAGAGTATTAATATATTATTGACTTTTAATGATTTTTATTATAGAATATTATAAAAATTATTTAAGAAAAATTTTATTGAAATAAATACAATTAATAAGGAGAAAGTGAATATGCCATCTATTAAACCATTAGCAGACAGAGTGCTTTTAAAAGTATTAGAACAAGAAGAAAAAACTTCAAGCGGAATCCTTCTTCCAGATACAGCTAAAGAAAAAACTCAAAAAGCAGAAGTTGTAGAAATAGGCGACAGCGAAGATATCAAAGTAAAAAAAGGCGACATCGTTATATATGATAAATATGCAGGCATTCAAATAAAAGAAGGCGATACTGAATATTTAATAGTAAAAAATGAAGAGATAGTTGCTCTTATAAAATAATTAATAGCTATAAGAACGATAACTAAAAAGAACACTTATCTTAAAAAAGATAGTGTTCTTTTTTTACTTATTTGCTTTTTATCATGTTATTATTATTGTTAATAAAACTTTTTTTCGTATCATAAAAAATTAATAAGGTTAAATAATATATAGAAAATTATATTATTTAATTTTATTAATTTGTTTCGATAATTATTATACAGATAATACATTTCATTCTTTAATCGGGAGATATTTTTTAATGCATAGATACTTTATAATATTTCTTCTTTTGGTATTCAATATAGTATATGCACAAGAAAATACCAATAAAACTTCGGAATACACATTCATATACGAAAAAGAAAATACTTTTAATATATCCGATACCAATTCTTCTAATGAAGTATCTATAATGATAGAAAGAAGAGGTCTTCCTCTAGTAAACAGACTGGTAAGATTCACTTCTCTTAAGCCTGATGTATTTGATTTTGAAATACCTGCAAATAATGAAGAGGTATTATTAAAAGATTTAGAAGATGATGATAATGAAGAAACTAATACCTCTATTACAAATACTTCTGATATATACATCGTTCCCACCGATGAAAATGGAACAGCAAAGGTTAAACTTAATTTAAAAGATCAAGGCAGCGGAGTAGTGCTTATGCATATACTCTATGTAGGTTCTACTGGAAACACTAATATATCCTATGAGGAATATGCTTATGTTAATGTTGTAGAAGATAAAGCAGGAAGTATATCTTCAAAATTAATAAACGGGGATATAGAAAATTTAAATGCTAAAAGTTCAATTATAATGACTGTAACACTCTTTCCAAGCCTTTTTCTTGTATCAATAGCTTTAATCTTAATAAGTTATTTCAGACATATATATGATGAATATAGAAATGCAAAGTCCAAAATAGTAATGTATACTTTTTTTGGATTTAGTTCTATTAAAAAAAATTTTAGATTAATGATATTTATCATACTTGCTGAATTAATAATTGTAGGCTGCTTTATGTTTTTAGACAGCTATATTTTCTCAGTAATTTTGATAGCATTCTTTATAGCAGGTTTTTTGGTAAAAAGAGAGAAAATGTATGCCATAGCATTTTTCATATTATCTTGTATTTCTATGATATATTTATACCTTGAAACATTTACAAAACATATGTCAATAGAGTATATACTTAATAATAATGTAATGCAAAACCCTGTATTTATATTCTTTTTATTTTTATTTATTACAGCATTATCAGGAGGAATATATATACCTATATGCTTATTAGTACTATATAAAATAGCATTTATTACAAATAATTTATCTTTGGCTATTGCTTTGATTAGCATATTTATATCATCAATTCTTTATATTGTAAAAGTAAAGAAAAATATACCGTTTTTATATTCTATTAATTTATTAAAGATAAAAGATTAAAAGACTGATAATATGATTTTTGATTTGCTTAGGGATTTAGAACTGCTTATATCCGATATAGTATTCAGCGGAATTAATAATATAGACTATACCACTATAGAAAAAATAGAAGTATTATCAAATAAATTTAAAAAAATATCTATGGATAATTTAAAAGATTTGCTTGATGAGTTTGTATTATCTATAAAGAAATACAAAACAGATGATAAAAATATTAAAGAAGTATCAGATTATATTTGTAAAATAGAGTTCTATATAAAAAATGCATTATCATCAGAATAATAATATTATCTTTTAATATATCTTTCCATTTCTCTGTCTAAAGTTTTTCTTTTTAGAGTTTCTCTTTTGTCATGAAGTTTTTTACCTTTAGCCAAAGCTAATTCTACCTTTACCTTTCCTCTTGCAAAATATAGTTTAACTGGAATAAGAGTAAGCCCTTGTTCTTTTATTTTTCCATATAGGCGTTTTAATTCTCTTTTTTTCATTAAAAGTTTTCTTTCGCGAAGAGGCTCATGATTATTTCTGTTGCCGAAATGATATGGGGAAATATGCATATTAACTATAAAAAGCTCGCCTTTTTTGAAAGAGGCATAACTATCAGCCATATTAACACTTCTCTCACGCAATGATTTTACCTCTGTACCAAGTAAAACAATTCCAGCTTCAAAGGTTTCTATAAGCTCATAATTAAAAAGAGCCTTTTTGTTTTTTGTTATCTCTCCAGATGAGATTGTATTATTTCCTTTTTTATCTTTCTTAGCCATAATTTTATTATACAAAATATAATCAATTTGTCAATTGTTGTTTTATTTTCATATGTTTAAGAGCCATAGATATTGCACACTATAATTTAAATTACGCTTGGGCGGGGCTTCTTTTTAAGTATAGGATTATAGAGTTAATCAAAGTTAATACTAAAAAACAAAGCTTTTAAATCTAAAAGGGAGGGGATTAAAATAAAGTTTTAGAATTTATTATCACTCCCGCCCTTTAAATTTTTTAATACTATTTGTTATTTATCAATGATTTTTATATTTTAGCTTTAACTGTTACTCTGGCTGCCCACCCAAGTGTTTTTTAAATTTAAAAAATTATACTCTTTATAAACTATATTTATTTAGGTATATATTAATATATAAATTTATTAATTATAATTTTACTTCATATTTTTCATACATTCTTGAAAAAAGTTTTATCTATGTTATAATTTAAATATATGAAAATAAAAAAGGATTTTTGTTTTTAGGGATATAAATATTATGGACGATATTAAACAACTTAAAGAAAATAATGAAAGCATGGAAGCTCAGACAGAAAACAAATCATCGGAAAAAACAGCCTTTGAAATAGATGATTCTATTCTTTCCAACAGAGAAGAACTTGAAAAGGTGATGGAAGCTGTTATATATGTAGAAGGCAGTGTTCCTATAAGCAGACTCAGAACACTTTTTAAATGTGAAAATTCTGATATAAGAAGCTATATAGAAAGCATAAACAATAAATATAGAAATGCAGGCAGTGCTATAGAGATACTTGAAGTAGGAGATTCTATCATTATGACTATAATACCTTCTACATTTGGAACTTTATCAGCTATATATGATAAGAAACGTAAGAAAAAAATATCAAAAGCAATGCTTCAGACTCTTTCTATAATAGCATACAAACAGCCTCTTACAAAAGCGGAAATTGATGATATAAGGCAAAGCGACAGCGGATATCATTTGAGAGCTTTAATGGAAGACGGTTTTATCACTTGGAAAGGAAGAAAAGATTATTTAGACAAAAGACAGACTTATGGTACAACAGATAAATTTTTAATGCATTTTGGAATAAACAGTTTAGATGATCTTCCAAAATTAAGAGAGTTAAAAGATTTAGAGTTTAATAAAAATGAATAAAAGCAATTTTTTTATTAAATTTTATTGTTAAACATTTTTATTCAGTTTATTATTATAGTCCCATTTACTCATTAGAATATAATGATAAATGGGGCTTTTAGTTTCACAATAAAATCATTTATTAGAGTTGTTTCAAAACTCAATTTCTTAATATTTTTAGCTTTTTAATTAATATTCTTAATTATAGTTGGGGCTTTGCCGCACATACATGCCCGCTTCTTTTGCCGTCTGCTCTGCGTGCTGTAGGAGAGCAAAAGACGGCAAGTTTATACATTAAAACAATAGTTTATACAACATATAAAACATTATATTTTTAAATTAAATGATTTTAATAATTAATCTTGTAAAGTACTTTTGAAACAAATCTATTATATCGAATTTATAAAAAAGTTAGCATTTATCTTTTTTAAATACTAACTTTTTCATTATTATGCTTTGTTAAATAATCGAAAAATTATACTATAAAATTAATATAATATTTAAAAGTTTTTCTTTATTATTCAGTTTATTCAGTATAACAGTAAAAAAATCTCCTTATCTCCAAAGTATCAGCTATTACATCTTTAAGTTTAGGGCTTTGCATAGAAGGAGAAGTATAATGATAAAGCGGTATAAAAGCCATATCTTCACCTATAAGCATGTCCTCTGCCTTATGCATATTATTCATTCTTATTTTATTATCCAAAGTATTTTTAGCTTCCAGTATAAGTTTGTCATAATCAGCATTATTATAGCCTACCCTATTTCCTGAACTGCTGCTTACAAAAAGATCGGCAAAAGTCATAGGATCAAGATAATCACCTATCCAATCAGCCCTGCAAACTACATAATTTTTAGTCTGTCTATTTTTCTGAAATACAGACCATTCCTCCTGAGTAATGGTCATATCTATATTAAGATTTTCTTTCCACATTTGCTGAACGGCCTCTGCTATTGTTACGCCAGTACCAGGATTTGTTTTAAACTCAAGTACTGGAAAGCTGCTGCCGTTTGAATATCCTGCCTCAGATAAAAGTCTTTTTGCCTCTTCAATATTTTTATTATAGTCTTCTTTTTTAACACTGTAGTATTCTCCCCCATTTTCTCTGAAGTCGCCCTGAGTATCTTTAAGCCCATAAGGTATAAATGCTGCTGCTGGTCTTTCTCCGCCTTTAGTAATATTTTCTACAATATAGTTTCTGTCTATTGCAAGTGCTAATGCTTTTCTCACTCTCTTATCTTTAAGAACTTCGTTTGTATTATTAAGAGCGTAATATGCTGTTCCTAAAGAAGGTGTTACAACCAAATATCCTTCTTCTCTAAGTAAGTCTATATCATTAGGCGGAATTTTATATGAGTATAGTATAGAGCCTTCCTTTATAGCTGCATATGCTGTTGATACATCAGAAAACATTATAAAGTCTAATTTTTTAGCTTTTATATTATCCTTATTCCAATAATTAGTATTTAATTCTAAAGATATTATTTCATCTGCTCTTCTCTCTGTCATCTTATAAGGTCCGTTTCCTATATATGTGTCTGGAGAAAAAGTCCAATCATCATTTATAAACTCTTCTCTAAGAGGAGAAAATATTGGTACTGCTGCTAATTCTAAAAAATATGCCGTAGGTGCTTCAAATGATACTTCCAAAGTTTTATCATCTACTTTCTTTACTCCAAGTTCTTCTATAGGCAATTCACCAGATATTACTTTAGAAGCATTTTTTATAGGGGTTATTAAAAAACTGTATGAAGAAGCTGTTTTCGGATCGGCAAGCCTCCTAAATGAATATACAAACTCATCAGCAACTACATTCTTTCCATCAGACCATTTGGCATTATCTCTCAAATGAAATGTCATAGTAAGTCCGTCATCAGAAATATCCCAACTCTCAGCAGCACCTCCTACCAAATTATTATCTTTATCTTTTGTGGTAAGTCCTTCAAATACATGTGCTGCATATATCATACTGTCTATAGCCGATAAAAATGATGGATCTATACTTTGAGGCTCAGCTCCTATACTTACTCTTATGCTTTCATTAGATAAATCTTTATTTTTACATGAAATTAATAATAATAAAATAATTAATATATAGATTGCTTTTTTCATAACTTTATCCGTATAAAAATATTATGTTAACAATATAATTTATATACAAAATATTAATATTTGTCAATAACTAAATATTTTTTTATAAACTTAATATATAAATATTGATTTTTTTTTATTATTATATATATTAATAATAGTAGAAATATTTCTATAGAAGGTGAAATAGTGGAAGATATTATAAATAATATAGAAGATAGTATAGTATATCATGAAAGAGAAAAAGAATTAATAGATAGTTGGAAACAAATAAATGATCCTCTATACAATAAAATAATAGATGATTTAGAATCAATACCTGTTTTGCAAAACCAAATAAAAGATTTAAATACTTTATTGGGTGAATTAAACAAATCTAATGAAAATTTAGAAGATTCTAATAAAGAATTAAAACTAGAAATTGAAAAATTAAATAAAGAAAATTTAAAATTAAAATTATTAAATAATTTAGGAATATGCCAATATCCTCCATATATTGTTTCTGATATGATAAAAGAAGTGTATAATATATACATATCTAGTCATAGAATAACTTCAATAGCTGAAGAAAATAATTTCTTTAGTAATAAAAATATTGTACTTAGAATACCAAGAAAAAAAACAGTAAACAAAAATATTCATCCACAGTTATTTTTTCATTGATTGGAGTTATAAAGACTATATCAATAGTAAAGAAAACTTTGTCAGATAATATTGATAAAATGATAGAAAAAAATAAAAATAATAATAAAGAACCCATCAATTTAGAAAATCATATCGAAAACATAAGAAATGGAATATTAGAAGATGAAGATTTGTTACACAAAATATGCACTTCAAAATAAAAAAGAATTTGAAAAAGATCCTTATTTAAATTTAGTATTAGATGGATTAGAAAAAACTATAAAAGAAGATCCAACTATAAAAAAATCTAGAAAATCTCCTCTAAAAATAAAAGATGATATTAGTATAGATTTATATTATAGATCTTTATCCTAATGTTATGTACGTTTATTTCATAGTGGTTAAAGATGAAATAAATATTGTAAGTGTGATTAATGATATTGAAAATCCAGATGATAATGAACAATTAAATTTATTTAATTAAAAATATATTACATAATAAAAAAGAGGCTCATAAAATTAAGCCCCTTTTATTATAAAATTATTATTTAGTATTATTATTCGATATAAGCATAATTAAATTTATGTCTTCCTAAAGGATTTAATACCACACCTTTAAGTTTAGGATTTTTTATAAAAGAATCTGCTCTGTAATAGAGAGGAATTATAGGCATCTCTTCCATTAATATATTTTCAGCTTCTGCCATAGACTTCATTCTTACACTATTATCAGATGCTTCCTTTGCTGTTAATATTAGATCATCATAATTTTTGTTCTCAAAACCTGTATGATTTACTCCGCTGTAGCTAAGCATAACATCAAGCATAGTCATAGGATCATTATAATCTCCAGTCCAGCCCATTCTAGCCATTTGATAATCCTTTTCTATTAAAGATTGAAGTGTTATAGGAAACTCCTCCTGCACCAAAGAAACATTAACATTTAAATTTTCCTTCCACATCTGCTGAATAGCCTCTCCTACCAAAACATAAATACCAGGTGAAACTTTTAATTCTATTACTGGATAGTTTTGTCCGTCTGGATATCCTGCTTCTGCCATTAATTCTTTTGCTTTTTGAACATTATTCTCATAGTTATTAACATCTATATATTCTTTATTTTCTTTTCTAAATGTAGTTTCTAAACCCCTTACCTCAGTAGGTACAAAAGCACCAGCTGGAACTTGTCCTCCTTTAGTAACATTTGATACTATATAATTTCTGTCTATAGCTAATGATAAAGCCTGTCTCACTCTCTTATCTTCAAATGCTTTGTTTGTAATATTTAACTCTATATAATAAGTACCTATAGCGTTATTACCTACTATATATCCGTCATTTTTTAAAGTTTCTATCTCAGCAGAAGGAGGCTCTAATGCAGAAAAATCTATAGTTCCGCCTCTTATGCCTGCAATTGCTGTATTAGGATCGCTCATAAGAACAAAGTTTATTTCTTTTGCTGTTTGTTCGTTTTTATCATAATAGTTGGTGTTTATTTCAAAAACTATTTTTTCATCAGGCACTCTTTCTTTCATTTTATAAGCCCCATTTCCAATATAAGTTTCTGGTTTTAATGTCCATTCATCGCCGTACTTTTCTACAATATCTTTTCTAACAGGAAAAAATACCCCAGTAGAGGCTATAAACTCTAAAAAATAAGCAGCAGGATTTGCTAATTCCACCTGAAATGTGTAGTCATTAATTGCTTTTACGGCTAAATTGTTATAATCCATAATGCCAGAATTTATTTCTTTGGCATTTTTTACTACTTCCATCATATATGAATACTCGGCTGCTGTGTTGGGATCAACTGCCCTCTTCCAAGAATATTCAAAATCTTTAGCTGTTACTGGTTTGCCGTCAGACCATTTAGCATTTCTTCTTATATTAAAAGTATAAGTTAATCCGTCAGAAGATATATTCCAGCTCTCTGCCATACCTGCTTTAACATTATTATTGGAATCTATTTTTGTAAGCCCTTCAAATGCATGATGTATATAACATGAAGCCATATTTAAAGAATTTAATGTTGGGTCTATTGTTTTTGGTTCCGGACCCAAATTTATTGATATTGATGATTTTTCATTATTATCTGTTTTTGAGCATGAAAAAATAAATAAAAGTATAACAGATAAAATTACTACTATTTTTTTCATAGTTTTGTCCTTATATAAATTTTTTCTATGTTATACTATAATTTTTTTTGTGTCAATAAATAATTCTTTACATAGTAATATCTATTATCTTACATATTGACAAAAACAAAAAAAATAATATTATGTTTACTTGTTATAATTTTTTGAGGAAACATCTATGATTAGAAAAAATATTCTTATATTGTCTATTATACTTTTAATAATATCATGTTCAAATAATAATAAAGAAAATAATCAAATTAATAATAATCAAACAAATACTAACTTAATAGAAACTCAAACTAATGAATTAAAACAAGCCGAAGAATTAAACAATAACAATACAAAAAATGATAGTTATTATACAACAAAAAATATAGAATGGATATCTCATTACTACTATATAAAAAATGATGAAGGTGATTTCTTTTCAGTATATTTAAATGACAGATGGCCTGAAAATAACTCTGAATTAATGCCTAATTATAAAAAAATAAAGGCAGCTTTTAATTATAAAAATTTAAATAATGATGTAAATCAATTCTATGATAAAAACAGCATTCTCGATATAACTAATAATAAAATATATGCAGAAGCTGAAAATGGAGACAGTATAGAAAGTACATATTCAAATATTTCATCATTTAAAATGACATCAAAATCATTAAACAATTCATCAAAAGATATAAATACAAGCTTATCATTAAAAGCAGCGGTATATAACTATGTATATTCAGATGTATCTGATACAAATGAATATGGAAGTGCATCTACATTCTCATACAAGGATACTATATTTTTGCTTATACCTGATGACACTAACAAATTAGAAGTATATGATAAAATTTCTTTTGATATAAATGAAGGTTTCAATCTAAATAATTTAATAAGAAATGAAAATTTAGAATTTGAGGATAAAAAGGGAAGCATATCAAAATTATTTGAAAACGATATGAGCGATCTTTATAATGAATGGGTAACAAATTCAGCTGACAGCTATGAATCAAGTAAATCTATCAACATAACTTATTTTAATGATAAAACTATATCTATAAGAAGAACTTCAACACTATATTTAGGCGGAGCACATGGAGTTTACAATAATTATAATTTAGTATATTCATTAGAAACAGGTGAAAAAATAGAAGTTACTAATTTGATAAAAGATTTTGATGATAGTGTATTAAAAAATATTATTGTTGGCAAACTTCTATCTATAGACAACAGAACAGAAGAAGATTATTTAGTTCCTTTAGATGAAATAACTTTAGCAGACACATCTTTTTACATCTATGCTGACGGAGTTCATTTTGTATGGCCTATATATAGTATAACTCCTTATGTTTTAGGTGAAACTGAGATAGTTTTTGATTTTGAGGAGATTAAGCCGTTTATAAAAGACGAATATTTATATATACTAGAATAATTTTTAAGTTTATCAACTGATGCACTTTATATATAATTATCAACTTTTTTGCCGCACACGCCAAAAAGTTTTTATCCTTAGGATACGCTTCACGAAAAATGCAAGTATTAGAACTCTATATTTTAAAGATACGTATCAAATGTATGATAATACCCAAAATTTAGGCTACACCTTGCCTATGGCAACGACTGGGCTAGTACCCCAAACAACTAAATTTAAAAATATATTTTTTGACAAATTGTAATTGTTTAGGTATATAAAAAATAATATACATATTATATTTTTTATTAAAAAATAATTTATTTTTGATAAAAAAATAAATATTTTTTATATATTTTATTAGTAGTTTATTTAAGGGATCTGTAATATGGATAATTTTTATATAATAATTGCTGCCGTTACAGCAATAATTTTAATTCTTATTTTAATTTTAATAAAAAAAATATTCAGCAAAAAGAAAAAAAGTAAAAAAGCATCAAAAGAATCAATAAAAAAAATGCAGGAACTAAAAGCAAAAATAAGTGCTGACAGTAATGATTATGTATCTATGTACAGTCTTGCCAAATTAGAAGATGAAGCAGGACTTGACGATGAAGCTTTAAATATATATGAAAATCTTTTAAAAGTATCTTTTTTGCAAGATAAAGAAGAAATTGATGTATGCAAAAGGCTTGAAAAAAAATATGAAACAGAAGGCAAAACAGAAGAATCTTTCAAATATGCTTTAAAAATAAGTAAATTAGATTCTAATAATATGAAATACAATATAAAAATTGCTTCTATTCTTACTAAAAACGGAGAATATATAATTGCCTGCGATTATTTTAATAAGGCATTATTAGCAAAAAATGAATTTAATATAGAAAATATTAAAGCGGCTGCTTTTTCATTTTTTAAGATAAAAGATTATAAAAAAAGTGCTGTTTTTTTGGAAGAGCTATATAAAAGAATAGAAAAAGAAAATACAGATGAATTACTACATATACAAAAGAGTTTAATATCAATGTATATGCTTGCTGATGAACTTAATATAGCAAGAAGTTTTATAGAGCAGATTATAAATGATAAAAAGGCTTATGATAAATATTATACTGACAGAATATATCTTCATATTTTATATAAACTTATAGACAATGAAAAGTTCAAAGAATTATATGATAAATTATACACTGCATATAAAATCAAAGATTCAGTAAAAGAAAATTATAGTATATTATTAGATTACTGTTTTTATTCATACTTCTTTAAAGATATAGAATTATCAAAAATACTGTTTGAAAAAATAAATGATTTTAATATTGAAGAGCTTAAAGCATATAATATAAATATCATACTTGATTATCTATCAGATATAGTGAAAGCAACATCACAGATTAATAAACTAAGAAGTATGATGAATCTGGAGCATTCAAAACAAGATAATTATGAAAAATATGTGTCAAAAGAAGATATGGAAAATTGGGAGAGAGCTGTTGATTTATGGGAGGGCTCTTTTATAGATATAGATTATATTTTATCTTTAATAGAAATTGAAAAAACTATAAATGCTGAGAAAATATTTAATGAACTAAAAATTGATGCAAAAGAACAGAATAATGAAATGAACTTAAGCAAAATACTAAAAGTAGATAAAATATATAATTTAAATAAAATAGACTTCAAAAAACTATGTCAGAATGTTATAAGAAACTGTCTTTCATATTCTATAGTTCAGGAATATACAGATGCAGTATCTGAAAGTAATTACGGAGATGAAGTAAATTACATAGCCTATCATACAAGGGGAAATAAAAAAGATTTAACTTTAATATCATTTAAACGTTGGAAAAAAGTAGAAATCGGCGAGCTTATGATAAGGGATTTCCTAATGATGGTTAATGAAGCTGGAGCTAAAAACGGAATACTAATAGTACCAGTAAAATTAAGCAATAGTGCCAAAAGTTTTGTATCGCATAATGATAAAATCACAGTATATTCAAGAATGCAGTTTAATAATTTGATTAAAGATGAAAATATATAATTATTTTAATAAAAAGTGATAACCTATATAGAATTAGGTTATCACTATAAAATATAAAAATCAACAATAATAATTTTTTTTACATCTCTTTAGCCAACTTATAATAGCTGAATTATTTTACCATCTCTTTATCAACTAAATCATTAGCAGGAACATAGTCATTTATAACTTGGGAGAATACCAAAGTATCAACAAATCCGCCTCTTTTTATAGAGAGGAAAAGATCATTGTATTCATTTTCAGGCATTCCTAATTTTTTCATAGTTACTGCTTTATAGAATACTGCATCATTAGCAAATCTGGTTCTAGGATATTCAGTAATTACTCTGTCAAATAAAGCAATAGCCTCCTGAAGCTCTGTTTCATTATTAGAATAAGTTTGATAAAGCATGCCGTTCCATAATAATGAAAGAGGTTTAAACTTTTCTATTTTTGTAAGTCCTTCCACTTTTTTAAAGCATTCATCAGCTGAAATAATATTACTTCTAACTACAATGTTATTTGATTTATAACCGCCTTTAGCAAGAAAATAATGTACTATTCCTTTAAATTGATATAGCTGACCAACATCTACATCAGCAGGCAAATTATTAAAATCTAATTTATTAATATAATCTAAAGCCTTAGTGTACTCATTATTTGCTATCATAACTCTTATTTCTCTAATAATTAGAGGATCATCTTTAGAAGTCCAAGGGCTGTAAAAAGTATCTATAGTGGCTTTTAAAGGTCTTCTTCTAGCGTTAACAGAACTGCTTGAAGAAGAAGAAGAAGTTGAATAAGTATCTTTTACTGAACTATTATTATTTGCCTGATAATTATTATTAGGATTATTATTTACCTGAGTATTATCATTATTAGACATAATATAATCATCAGCATAATCGTTAGTTTCTACTACTACATCATTGCTTGATGAGTTTTGATACTCTTTTTCTATCTCCTCAATATAATCCTCTTCTAAATTATTTTGATTATTCGGTTTCTGACAAGATACTGCAAAGGACAATAAAATCACTAAGAGAACTGCTAAAGATTGTTTAATCATTTTTTTGCTCCAAAACTATTTTTTATATTGTTTATTTTTATTTCTCGGAAAATACAAAAAAAGCGTTAGAACAAATAATTGTATAATAAGTATTATGCTATATAATTTTCTATATTTTTATAGTATGATTTTTGTTTATATTCTTCTTTAGCATTATCATAATAATCATGTATCTTTTTATCGGCATCGGCAAAATATCTCTCATAAGCCTTTTTGCAGTAAGCATCATGTTTACTTTTTATTCCTACAGGCGGATTTTCAAATTTATAAACTCCATTAACACGCCAAAAATCTAAAATGCCTATTCTTATAGCATCAACAGGACATCTAAATGAACAGCTTGTACACATCACGCATTTATTTTTAAACTTTATATCACCTTTTTCATCATTATAAATATTATGAACAGGGCATTTCTTAACGCATAAATTACAATGAGTGCAAATCTTTTTTACTTTAAATAAATGACCGTTTACTTTCATTGCAGGGTGCTCTATTCTAAAAAGAAAAGCTATAAATCTTCCGAAAGGAAATTTCTTTAAAAAACTTTCTCTTCCGTCCAAAACTTCATTAGCTTCTATTACGCATAAAGCCTTAGCAGTCTTCCACATCTTCGCAGCAAACTCATCGGTATGTCTGAATATTATATTATAAGGCATTACATAATGATATTCATTAGTGAGAATATAGCCTTTATTTTTAAGTCTTGCCATTAAAGGCTCTGAAGAGATATTATTAATAGTTAGAGGCTCTCCGGAAGTTTTTATAATAAATATTTTTTTCTTCTCATTTTCAAATTTAGGAAAAAGTTTTATCAAATCAAAAATAGGATAAGGGGCATTGAATCCATGTATAGGATAAGCAATACCAGCATAATCATAATCTTTAATATTAGGCATATCATCAAAATTATCGCTTACGCTATAAAGCAAAGTTTCAACGCCGTTTTCTTCAAATATTTTTTTATACTCTCTTGCCACCTTTTCAGTATTGCCTGTACCAGAAAAACAGTATATTACAGCCTTTTTATTTTCCATATATCTATCTCCAATTAATTGTTTTATTATTTTATCATTTTTTTTAAATCATTAATAAAATCAGAAAATAATTTTACTTTGTTGCTTTCTTCTACTTCATTTTCTGTAAGTATATAACAGCCGTCTGTATCTATCTCGGCAATAGCACGTCCTTTCTTAGCAGGACTTTTTATAGATAAAGTTTCATCTTCATCTAAAGTAATAAACAATACTTTTATATGTCTTGTAACAGATGACTGCATGAGTTTTAATTTCCAATATCCTGTTTGTGCTATTCTTTCTCTTAATGTAACCTTTATTGAAAGTACAGAAATTATTTTGCTAGTTTTTTCATCATAAATTATTATATCAATATCAGGTAAATGAAGTCCATACTCACCATAATCTATACATAAATTTCTTTTTAGTAAGTCTAAGTACTTGTCTTTAAAAAATTTTTTTCTCTCTAATTTATTACCATTTATTACAGATAATCCAATTTTTTTTACTTCATCGCTAATAATATATTCTATCATTTTCTCAAGATTTTTACCTTTAAAAGATCTCCATGATTGTTCCGTATCAGTTATACCATTATTCAATGCAAATTGTTTATGTTTTTCTTTGGCTTCTTTTAAAATCTCTGTAATATACTTGTAAGTATTATCTTTATATATTTTTTTCTTGTCTTCGTAAAGATTTATTAAATCTTCAAATGTCATACTTTCTCCATAATTAAAATATACTCTGTAGGATAAACTAACTTATCCATAGATGAAGTTTTAGCAAATCTTCCTGTGGCAGAATCCCTAGTAGAAGGAAGCATTTTTGAAGGTATTTCTCTATGTATAATATCAAAAATCTTAAAGCCTATATTAAGCATTTGTTCGCAAAATATTTCAGCATTAAATATATCAACATTTTTAAATTGAGTATTGCCTATTACAATAGCAGCCTTTCCTCCTGATTTTAATACCCTCTTCATTTCAATAAAACTTTCAAGCATATCAGCATAATAATTTTTTATTTCTCTTATTTTCTTTTTATTATTCTTTTCATTACTTAAAAATTTATTTATTGTGTCAATAATTATATCGCTTTTCAAATCTATATTATCTATATCATCTCTATTTTTATAGCTGCTTCCTATAAACTTTTCTCTAAACTCTGGTAAAGTATTTAAATAACCAAACCATAGAGAAGGCAGCTGATGCAAGTCAGCATATTCATAGCTAGTTACATAAGGAGGACTTGTTACAATAAAATCCGCCTCTTCATTTTCTAAAGGTAAAACCCTAGAATCTCCGCATTTTATTTTTCTGTATTTATTTATATCAGAAATAAAGTCTTTATCAAGCAGGCTATTATATACCTCATGCCTTTTTATCATTCTTTTCGCCTGACATAAGAATAAATTATAAGAATCTTGTTCTTTTTTCTTCATATCTCTTGTAGGCTTTATACTCTTTTGCAGCCATATAGAAGCTGTCTTTAATATTTGTGCAAATGCCACAAGATAAAAATCTCTTATATCTATATTTTCTATTTCAAATATAGAATAAAAAATTAAAGATAATTCTTCTTTTTGTTTAGTTTTAAACCAATAATCTATTCTATCATTTTTAGGTACAATATTTTTTGCTTTTACTAAAATATCTTTTTCTACTAATACACTATAATTTGTAAATTTTTCTTCTAATATTAGATATTCTTTTTTTAGCAATTCTATATCAAGCGGATCAGTTTTTACTTTAGATATAAGATACGCTATTTCATTTATATCAACTCCGCATGCACATCTCTTATTTACAATGCTTTCAACAATAGCAGTGCCGCTTCCCATAAAAGGATCAACAACTAATTCTTTCTCTTTTGTATAGGTATTGATAAGTCTTGAAACCAGCTGCGGAATAAATTTAGCAGGATAAGTATAATAATTATGCGTAATATATGCTGTATCTTTTATAGTTTTATCAGAAAAAGACCAAGAATAATCTAAAGGAATAGAACTGAAATCTTTTATATTGTAGGATATAACATCATTATACATATAAAAATTATTAAACCTTTTTATAATGAGCCTTAAAGTCTTCATCAAAATAATAAAGCATATTCTCATCTTTCTCATGCGAATCATACCAAACCTGAGCAAAGAAAGGATTTTTTTTAGCTAGAATATCAAAGTTCCAAGTATAGTCAGGCATGCATTCCATACACCAATGACCTGTTTTTATAACAGTAAATGCTGATGCCTCAAATTCATGTCCTTCAGCACAAGACCATCTCAATTTTGTATGCAAATCTCCTTTGGTCATGCTAGTACTTAAAAGTTTTCCGCCTCTGAACTCTGCAGCTTTTTTCAAATCTTCCAAATCTATTTCACTGTCTTTTTTATTTTCATCATATCCATGATTAAGAAGTTTTGCATTTTTTATATCGAGTAAAGCCTTATAGTCTATATAATTGCCTTTGGAATCTTTATTTTCAAAAAGCAGATTAAAATCCTCCCATTTTTTAGGCAAATTATCAAAAGCCTCTTCGCTTCCGAATGTCGCTATAACTTTACCTTTCTCTCCGTTTTTTCTCCAATATGTAGGAGAGTTAGGATGTGATAAAAGTCTTTGTATAGCAAAAAACGATATTATAGAAGGAGGAACAAGTTTACCGAAAGCATAATACCAATGTGTTTTTCCTATTTCATTCCAATAATCTGTAACTGACTCTTTCTGATAAGAAAATAATTCTTCTAATTTGTATCCGTCATAATACCAAAGCCCATGAAAATTACGTATAGCATTCCAATTAGGCTTCATATATTTTTTTGTAGAACCTCCTATAAGTTTGAATCCGTCATTAAAAGTGTCGTATCCAACTAACCTATTTTCAGCCTTGCTTCCCAAATTAAAACAGCCTTTCCAAAAATAATCGTCTAATTTTCCTTTAATATCCTCTTCAATAATTCTCTTCATTAAAAGTCCGCTGTCTCTTGCAGTAGCCCATTCAAGAGGAGCATTATAACAAGTATGAAACATAAGCCCGTCGCTCATATTATCAGTAAGCATTCTATTATGAAGCATTGCAGTTTGTCTTATTACAGCTCTGTTTTCTAATGATGAATCAAGAACATATCTTTCGCCTTTTAATTTTGAAAAAGAATATGCATCATAAGGACTTATTAATAAAGGATCCCCAACTCTCCCCCAAGGGTGTTTTTCATTGCGGCTGCCGTAAAGAGCCACTGTTGATATATGTACAAGTTTAGGACGTTTTTCTTTAGGCATTTCTTCTAATATATCTACAATATGTTTAACGCCTACAAAATTAGTTAGATGTGCAAGTTTTGGGTATTTGTCCGAATTAGGAGGTATAACTGCAGCAAGATTAAGTACATAATCACAGTCTTTTAATAATTTTTCGCAGTCATCTCTTTCATATAAATATCCTATAATAATTTCAACTCTATCTCCGTACTGCCTTTTGAACTTATCAGCAGCTTTTTTACTTTCTTTTCTTACAAGTACCTTTACTAATTTAATATCATCTATCTCAATTAATTGTCTTAATGTTTCAAGTCCCATATTTCCAGTAGCACCTGTCAAGGCTATTGTATATTTCATTTTATTATCCTCTTTTTATTATCATTTATTAACAGCGATAAACTTAAATTATAATTACAAAACAAATTACGGTTTAACGCTTTTTAATTAATTCATCATTATTTTACATAAACATATATAAATAGTTTTTTTATTTTACATATTATATATTGAAAAAAAATTTTGTAAATAAAGTGTTTGGAGGTATCAAAAAAATGAAGTCATTAAAAATATTATCTTTAGTATTATTTAGTTTTATTATTTATGCTCAAACATCTTTTTCACAAAACAATGATGAGGCATCTCAATTAATTCAATTAATAAACAGCGAAAGAAAAAAATCATCTCTTAATGAATACAAAACAGAAAGTCAATTACAAAATGCCGCAAACCAAAGAGCTAAAGAAATATCAGAAGGTATAAGAAAATCAACAGCCCTTCAAGACAATAATATACAATTTGCCTCATACTCTGAAGGCTCTATTATTGCCGATATGACTGCAGAAGAAATATTTAATCAAATAATGAAAAGCCAAAAGAGTTTGGTATTAAATAAAACATTTACCCATGCTGCTGCAGGAGTTTATGAAAAAGGCGGAAAAAAATATTGGGTTATGATTTATGTATCTTCAAGAAATGGAGATATAATAAAAAGAGAATTAAACATACAAAAAGAGAGAGAAAGAGTAACTGAATTATGCAATGAAGCAAGAAAACAAAATAATGTATCTGTTTCATTGGTGCTTGACAGTACATTAAACGAGGCAGCACAAAAAAGAGCTGAAGAGTTAAAGACTTTATTTTCTCATACAAGACCTAATAAAACGGCATTTTCTACTATATTAAAAGAATATAATATCACTTACAAAACAGCTGGAGAGAATATAGCAAATGGACAAGCAGATGCTGATGATGTTATGAAGTCTTGGCTTAATTCTAAAGGTCATAGAGCAAATATACTTAATAAAAGTTTCGGAAAAATAGGCGTAGGTGTTTTTGAATACAATAATAGAATATATTGGGTTCAAATATTTACAGACTGATTATATACCTAAACAACTATAGTTTGTAAATTTTTAGTTATTTGTAAATATAATTATTATTTATAAATAGTATAAAGTACTATTGGTATTAATAAAATAAGTTTTAGATGTATAGTAAATTACTTATTTGGTATAATAATAGGTAATCTCAGCCGCACGTATAGTTGACATTTTATAAGAATAAACAATACCGTGCGTCCCGAACGAAGATGAGGTAGAGCTCGCGGTTTACAAACTTAAGAATTTTCAGTATATACCTAAACAAATACAGTTTGTCAAAAAATAAATTTTTTAAATTTTGATATTTGCGGGGCTTTGCCCCACACCCCAGTTCTTTTGTTGGCACATACGTTTAATACATATCTTTAAAATATAAAGTTCTAGTAATTGCGTTTTTGCAACTTTTTTGTGCGGCAAAAAAGTTGATAATTCTATATAATGTACATCAGTTGACAAAATGAAATCGTTCCAGTATATACTAAAAATTCTTAAGTTTGTCAATTTTTTATTGTTCTTTTTCCCGCCGCAAAAAGAACCAAAAAGTGCAAGTTAAAAAATAATACTAAATAGTACTAATTATGTCTTATATGTAGAATAAATTATTAAATTTAGACTGAAATATAGCCTTCGCGACTGCGGGCTGTACCTGCTTCTCGCCTGCCTACGGCACGCAGAGCGAGGCGTACAGAGTATGGTTCTTTTATACCACGCCACAGGCGAACAGGTGCCATAAAAGAACTGGGGTGTTGCGTAGCACACAGAGTGGGGGGCAAAGCCCCATATATTAAAAATAAAATATAACTTCATTTTTGACAAAATAAAATTGTTCCAGTATATACTAAATAAAAAGAAGGACAGCATAATAATTTAATGCTGCCCTTTTTTATTAGTGAGAAAATGAGAAAAATAACTATTGTCTTAAAAATAAACGCTTATAAAAATAAATAAAAGGTCTTATAAATAACAAATTAATAAAAGCCAAAACATAATCTGCTATAAATACATAAAAAACATCAACTATCAAAAAGCATACACTGTAAAAAAATACAAATAAACATGTAAGAAGCATTAATATAATATCAGTAACCAAATCTAAAAAATCTTCAAGCATAAATAAAATAATTACTAATGCCGCTAATGAAAAAACTATAAGAATTATTAAACTCATATATATATTATAATCCTCCCTAATTTTATAAAATAACTAAAAAAATATAATACGATGCAGTGACAGAAAATGTCGTAAATAATTTTTTAATAAAAAAATTATAAAATTTTATAAATAATAATTTTTATCTATTTGAAATAGTAATTATTATGAATTTAGTTTTATTTAAGCTATATATACACAAAATGAACAAATCATACATATATTTGTATAATTTGTACTATAGATATATACATATTATATATTTATTGATGTTTTTTATATGTTTTCATAAAAAATTATCTTTTTAGGTATTGTAAGTTTTTTTTACAATCATATAATGTAATTATTATAATTATGGGAACTATTTTCATAATTATTCGTCTAACATGCGGAAGTTAGAAATATTATTATACATAATAACTTGATATTTTTTACCCTAAGTTTATAATATAAAAATTTATAATAAAAACGTAAAATTAATATAAACTTATGCAGGAGCGGATAGTGAGATTTTATTCTACTTTATTTTTAAGTTTAATATTCAGTTTAGCTTTATATTCTCAGGAAGCAGATACAAATACTCTTAATACTGCTGCAGAAACAAATAAAATTGCTATAACATTGGAAGATGCCTTAACTATAGCTTTTGATAATGACAAAACATTAAAACAAGCTGAATATGATGTTCGCATAGCACAAGTTCAAAAAGATGCCTCATTTTCTGATTTATTTATGCCTTCTTTAAGCATAAGCGGAGGATTAAATCTATCCGAATCTCAGGAATATACTGTGAATAATATGTCAACAGGTGTTTATTCAAGTCCAGATACTTGGTCTGCTAGTGCCTCTTTATCAAAAACGCTTTTCACTGGTTTTAGAAATTGGAACACTGACAGAGCCAGAGATATTAATCTTCAGATGCAGAAAGATATCTATTATGATGAAAAGAAAAATGTTGATCTCAATACCAAATTAAATTTTTACAATACATTCGTAGCACAGGAAAATTACAGAGTATACTTACAGCAGCAGATGAATTACAGCAATAGAATGAGAGAAACATATATAAAATACAGAAATGGTCAGGTTTCAGAATATGAATATTTAAATGCTAAAGTACAGTATGAAACTACAAAGCCTCAGGTTGTAACATTAAGCAATCAGTATCAGAGTTTAAAATTAACATTTATACGACAGATTGGACTTACAAATGCAGCTGATGAAGTAGATTTGGTAGGAAGTATACTAGATGCCACTAATATTACACTTCCAGATATGGCATATGATGATTTGCTTACTATTATTATGAATAATAATATAGAATTAAAAAATATGAGCAGCAATTTGGAGATGCTGGAATATAACAGAAGAGTAGCAAGAAGTTATTTATGGCCTACATTATCAGCAAGTGCTAATGTAGGGGTAACTACAGTAGATAAAGTAAAAATGGAAAACGGTACATTTACAAAAAACAGAGGCGGAGAGTTTAACTGGGGAGTAGGATTCTCATTAAACTATGCTCTTGACTCATTACTTCCTTTCTCTTCTACCGCAAAAGGAGCCGAAGAAATAGAATTAAGCATAAAACAAATGGAAGTAAATTATGAACAATTAAGAGATACGATAGAAGTAAGCAGCCGAGACCTAATATCAACAGCTAGGTCTCAGGCTTTAAACTTACAGTCGCAGGCAGAAAATGCAAGAACAGCAGCTTATGCCCTGCAGATGGCACAAAGGCAGTATAGAGGAGGTACTATATCTATGCTCGAAGTAAATGATGCCGAAGTAGTATATTTAAATGCACAGCTTGCTTATTTGCAGGCTATATATGAATATTTTTCAAGTACTTTACAAGTGTTAAAACTTTTAGGTGCTTAAGGAGATTATGATGATAAAAAAAATAAGCGTACAAATTTTTATAACTATTTTATGCCTTTCTATATTGTCTGTTTCATGCAAAAAATCACAGGCAGACTTAAAAAAGAAAGAAAATCCTATAAGTGTATTGGTAGCAGCCCCTATAAAACAGCACCTAGATGAATATTTAGAGCTTTCTGCTGAAATTAAAGCTACAAAAGAAGTAGAAATATCTTCAGACGTTCCGGGTAAAATAGCTAATATACTTAAATATGAAGGAAGTTTTGTTAATAAGGGAGACACTATTGCATTAATTGACAGATTTGTTATAGGTGCAAATTATGCTTATGCCCCAGCAAGAACTCCTATTTCCGGATATGTTACTACTACTTATATGGCGGTAGGAGCTTCTATAGCAGCATCTACTCCTATAGCAAATGTTGCTGATATAAGCCAATTAGAAGTAGAAATACAAGTTCCAGAACGCTCTATATCTGGAATAGAATTGGGTCAGAAGGTATTGATAAGAGTACCTTCTTCTCCTAATAAAGAAATAGAAGCTAAAATAACAAAAAGAGATTATGCCGTTAATCCTTCAACACGTACATTGATGGTTAAAGCTCTAATAGATAATAAAGACAGACTTTTACTTCCCGGCATGTTTTCCGATGTTTCAATACTTCTAAACTCTGCTGACAATGTATTTGTTATACCTAACAGTGCAATATTCAGCGATGATTTAGGAAAAAACTATATATATGTTGTAAAAGAGGATAATTCTAATAATCCTCCTCAGGAACTTGCTCAAAGTACAAATAAACAATACAGAGCATATTCAAGAGAAGTTAATATATTATTCACTTCAAAAGATAAAGTTGCCTTAAGCAGCGGACTTGAAGAGGGAGAAGAAGTTGTTATGTTCGGACGTGAATTCTTAAAAAATGGTTCATTGGTTAATAGAATAGAAAATGACCCTACTATATTAGAATATATCACACCTCAGGCTACTGCGGTTGCATCTGCTAATACTAATCAAAATACATCAGCAAATCAAAATGCTATTGTTAAAGAAAATACTGTTAAACAAACAACTGCATCTAAACCTGCAACTGCCGCCAAACAAACTACAACTGCATCTAAACCTGCTACTACTTCTACAACTAAACAAACTACAACTACAACTAAACAAACTACAACTACTGCTAAACAAACTACAACTACTGCTAAACAAACTACAACTACTGCTAAACAAACAACTACTACTAATACTACAAAAACTACAGAATCAAGCAGCAGTGATAATAGTATTTATTCCATTGGCGGTTAATTATATATTTAATTAAAAGGAGCGATTTTTTATGAGAAGTTTTATTGAACTAATAGTAAAAAGGCCTGTTGCCGTTTTTATGGGAATAGTTGCCGTTGTAATACTTGGTGCTGTAAGTTTGTCTAGGCTTCCTGTCGATTTTCTGCCCGACATGGAGCTTCCTTTTATTAGTATTAGAACAACTTATGACAATGCAGGTCCAGAAGAAGTTGAAAAATCTGTTTCTAAAATAATTGAAGGAGCTGTTTCATCAGTTAATAACATTAAGGAGGTAAGCTCTACTTCGGAAGAAGAGGACTCAAGAGTTTTTATTGAATTTAACTGGGGAAGTGATTTGGCTTCTGCTACCGCTGATATAAGAGAGGCTATAGACAGAATAAGAAAATCTCTTCCTGATGATGCAGAAAGCCCTGCCGTATATAAATTCTCTACCGACAACATTCCAGTTATGGAAATATCATTCTATGGTACTGATAATTTATCTGCTTTATACAATTTAGTTGATAATCAAATATTAACAAGTATAGAACAGGTAGGCGGTGTTGCTATGGCCGAAATAAGAGGAGGTCTTAAAACTCAGATTAAAGTTGATGTGGATATGAATAGGCTTCAGGCTTACGGACTTGATATTAATACTATTGTAAACACATTAGCGATAGAAAATCAGAATATTTCAGGCGGTGAGACCTATGAAGGCGTTTATAAATATACTTTAAGAACTACAGGTGAGTTTAAAACTGTTGATGATATAGGAAATGTTGTTGTAGCATTAAAAGATAATAATACTCCTATAAGACTTAGAGAATTAGCTGTTATCTATGAAGGATATGATGAAGACGGAGATGTTATTAAAGTTAATGGTACTCCTGCTGTTAACGTTTCTATCAATAAAGAATCTGGTGCTAATACAGTTGCCGTTTCTGAAGGTATAAAGAAAAGACTTGATACTCTTAATCTCCCTGAAGGTATAAAATATGAAGTGTTATTTAACAGTGCAGATAATGTTAATAATGCTATAAAAGGAGTACTTGATACAGCTTGGCAGGGTGGTTTATTTGCTGTTATAATACTTATGATTTATTTGTGGAATGTAAGAACTGTACTTATCATAGCAATATCTATTCCTATGTCTATTATTGTTACATTTACTTTGATGTATTTCTTCGGTACTACTTTAAATATTATTTCTTTATCTGGACTTGTACTTGGTATTGGTATGATGGTAGATAACTCTATTGTTGTACTTGAAAATATATTCTTCTATAGGAACAATGGCTATGGTAAATATTCTTCTGCTATAGATGGTACTTCTACTGTGGCACTTGCTATATCTGCCTCTACTCTTACTACAA
Source organism: uncultured Brachyspira sp. (assembly GCF_949287625.1). Classification (GTDB taxonomy): domain Bacteria; phylum Spirochaetota; class Brachyspiria; order Brachyspirales; family Brachyspiraceae; genus Brachyspira. The sequence continues at coordinate 36,924 of NZ_CASEGO010000017.1, forward strand.
TAGCTGTATTTTTACCTTTCCTTTTTGTAGAAGGTCAGACTGGTCAGATGTTTAGAGACTTGTGTATTACTGTTACTGTTTCTATGATAGCTTCTTTGGCTGTAGCTTTAACTATTGTACCTATGCTTGGTGCGAGACTTGTAACTACTAAAAAATCTAAATTCTTATCAAAATTTGAAGATTTCTTTGATAAGCATTTCCACTCAAAAGTAAACTTCATATATGAAAAAGTATTAACATACTCGGTTCATCATAAAAACAGAGTATTAATTCCAGTTATATTAGTGGTATTTACTGTTATTATTGTAGGATTAATATTCATAGGTAAAGAGGGATTCCCTGAATCTGATGAAGGACAGTTTAGAGCAAGCATTACTATGCCTATAGGTACAAGAAAAGAACAGACTGGTGCTTTCGTTGATAGAATGAGAAAAGATGTAGAAGAGGTTGTTGGAAAAGATTTAAGCAGAATTCAAACTAGAGCAAGATCTGGTTCTGATGCCAATAAAGGTGAAATCAGAGCAAAACTTATAGATAAATCTGACGGAAGAACTATTGAAACAGCTGAATATGTTGAGCTTGTTAGAAAAAAATTAGCTAGCTACCCTGCTACTATTAACGTAGATACAGTTAGCAGTATGAGAGGAGGCGGAAATAGTGACTCCAGCGGTATTGATATAGATATAGTAGGAGAAGATTTAGTAAGAGCTAGAGAGCTTGCTAATAATGTAATAGCTGCTTTACAAGACGTTCCGGGCTTGCGTGATGTACGTTTGAAAAAAAGTGATGCTAGTCCAGAACTTAATGTTACTGTTAATAGAGATTTAGCTTCTAAAATGGGACTTAATATAAATACTGTCGCTAACTCTATTAAAACAAGTTTCGGCGGTACTACTGCTACTAGAATGACTCCAGACAATTCTGATGTTACTGATATTGATGTTATAGTTCAGCTTAATGAAAGAGACAGAATCAATATAGATGACGTTAAGAGAATGCTTATACCTACTACTGCTGGAATGGTTCCAGTATCTGCTATAGCGAATGTTGATAAAAGTTTTGCTCCTTCAGAAATAGAGAGAAAAAATGACAGCAGAATAACATCAATTACTGCTTCAGGATATGGAAGACCTATGAATCAGATAATGAATGATGTACAGGCTGCTATTAATGAAAAAGTATTCTTGCCTTCTGGTTTTTCTATTGTTTATTCTGGAGATTATGAAGATATGAATGAGGCTTTCGGGCAGCTTATACAGGCTTTATTCTTGGCTTTGGTATTAGTTTATGCTATTATGGCTAGTCAGTTTGAATCATATATAGCTCCTTTTGTTATTGCTCTTGCTATACCTTTTGGTTTTGCAGGATCTCTTACATTATTATTTATTACTGGACAGACTTTAAGTGTATACAGCGGAATAGGAGTTATAGTGCTTATTGGTATTGTAGTTAATAATGGTATTGTACTTATTGACTATATGAATCAGCTTATGCATGAGAAAAAGATTAACGGTGACAAAGCTGCTTTAATAGCTGGTCCTAGACGTTTAAGACCTGTACTTATGACTTCTCTTACTACAATATTAGGTCTTCTTCCTATGGCATTATCAAGCGGTGAAGGTAATGAAATGTATCAGCCTTTATCACTTGCTGTACTTGGAGGACTTACTGTTTCTACTATGTTTACTCTTGTTATAGTACCTACTGTTTATGCTGCTATTAGAAACAGAATACCTCTTAAAGACTATGATGCTAAAGACTTGGCTAGTATCGAGACTACAGGAAATATTAATGATGCTTTAAGCACACCTGGAAAATAAATTAATAATTAAATAATAATAAAAGGCTTGAGTTTAATACTTGAGCCTTTTTATTTTAACCTTATTTTAATCTACTCATTATAAAATAAAAAAGCACTTGGGTGGGAAGCCAGAATAACAGATAAAGCTAAAAAATAAAAATAAGTAAAAACTAACAAATAGTACCCAAAAATTTAAGGGGGGGAATGAAAACAAATTCTCAAACTTTATTTTAATCCCCGCCCTTTCAGATTTAAAAGCTTTATTTTTTTAATATATTTTAATTAAATTTATGAGCCTATATTTCTTCAAGTACACCCGCCCAAGCGTTATTTAAATTAACACTTTCATAAACGCACGCAGAGCCGATTTTTAAAATATGGCTTAATTTATAATTACAATTTTCATTACTTATAAGAATTAAGTTAAACGTGCGTTGAATGGAATTATAAAATTTAAAAAGCACTTGGGTGGGCAGCCAGAATGACAGTAAAAACTAAAAGATAAAAAGAAGTTAAAAATAACAGTATAAGACTAAAGAATTTAGAGGGTGGGAATGAAAGTAATTTTTAAAATTTTAATTAGCTGCTTGGTATTCAACATATATACTAAAAATTTTTAAGTTTGTCAACCGCGAGCTCTCCCTCATCTTCGTTCGGGACGCACGGTATTGTTTATTCTTATCAAATGTCAACGATACGT
>NZ_CASEGO010000018.1 GCF_949287625.1 uncultured Brachyspira sp.
TTCAAAAATTTTATTTCTTCGTCTGTTAAATTAAAATCCATATTTTGATTATACCATAAATTAAAAAATTGACAAACTTAAAAATTTTCAGTATATACCAAATAATACCAAATATAAGATGAATTTATACTTAAAAAAATATAAAAGTCATCTTTTAAAATGTTGTATACGGTCAAATATTAATTATAATATCTTAATTAAAATAATTGATAATAAATTATATAATGATGAAAAAATATATTTTTTATTTAATGGTTATATTCTTTTTGCCTTCATGCAAAACCAATATGATATACAATATAAGAGATAACAATGATAAATCTCATTTTATAAAAATAGACAGAGTATAATATTTAAAACCAAATATAAAATACAATATAGACGGCACAGAATATAATACCGATACCCTATCAAGAATATATAAAGTTACAAGAAAAAATACTTTAATACTTTCTAATGCTAAAAGGAATAATTATGCCCAAAGAAAAATAGTAGAGCTTTATGGCATAAAAGGCTATGATCAAGGCGGACATATTATAGGCAGACAATTCGGTGGATCTCCTAATATTGATAACTTAATACCAATAAGTAAAAGTTTAAATATAGGCGAAATGAGAAAAACAGAAATGGAATGGAGAGATAATCTAAACGAAGGTAATGAAATAAAGAATATCGTAATAAATATAGAATATATATATATACCAATATGCGTCCTAATATAATAAGGATTAATTATACAGTAGATAAAGATTATACCAATTATAAAGTAATAAAAATATTTACTAACATAGCAGAAACAAGCAATTAAAAAACGCCCCAAAATTATAATACAATTTTGAAGCGTCTTAAATATTTATAGGAGTATGTTAACTAACTTTTGGATAATTCCTTATCTTCAGTCTTAACTGACTTAGTATAAGAAAATATCAAAGAGCCATCATTAGCATCAACATTAATAATATCACCCTCTTCTATATTACCAAACAATATTTCTGTACTCACATAATCTTCTATTTCTTTTTGTATAGCTCTTCTTAAACTTCTAGCACCATACTTCTTATCAAAGCCTTTATCTATAATATAGCTTTTGGCTTCTTCAGTCAAATTGATCACTATATTTCTTTCTTTAATAGCTTCATTCAATTCTTTAAGCATTATATTAATGATATCTTTAAGATCATCTTTAGTGAGGGTATGGAAAACTATAATATCATCTATTCTATTTAAAAACTCTGGATTAAAGTTTTGTTTTAATTCTTCCAAAGCAAAATTTTTGATATCATTAGTATCTTTTTCGCTTCCAACAGCATTAAATCCTAAAGAACTGCCCTTAACTATATCCCTAGCACCTAAATTGCTTGTGATTATAATTATAGTATTAGAAAAATCAACCTTTCTTCCAAAATTATCAGTAAGCTGTCCTTCTTCAAGCACCTGTAAAAGTATATTAGTAACATCAGGATGAGCTTTTTCTATTTCATCAAAAAGTATAAGAGAATAAGGTTTTCTTCTTACTTTTTCAGTAAGTCCGCCGCCTTCTTCATAACCAACATATCCAGGAGGAGCTCCTATAAGTCTGCTTACAGCAAATTTTTCCATAAACTCACTCATATCGATTCTTATAAGTGCATCGCTGTCTCCAAACATAAACTCTGAAAGTACCTTAGCTAAAGCAGTTTTTCCAACACCAGTAGGTCCCAAGAAAATAAAACTTCCAAGCGGTCTTTTAGAAGTTTTAAGCCCTGCCCTGCTTCTTCTTATGGCTCTCGATATAGAAGCTATTGCCTCTTTTTGACCTACAACTTTCTGATGAAGTTCTTCTTCCATATCTATAAGTCTTTTGCTTTCTGAGTTTAAAAGTCTTTTTATAGGTATATTAGTTATTTCTGATATTACATGTCTTATATCATCTTCTTCTATATAAGTTTCAATTTTTTCTCTTTCTTCACGCCATTTTTCTTCTTTCTTGGCAAGCTCTTCCTGCAAAGCAGTAATTTCATCTCTTATTTTGGCAGCCTCTTCAAAGTTCTGATTATCAACAACATTCTTTTTCTCTTGATTAAGTTCCTCTATTTTCTTTTCTAAATCTTTAAACTCCTGAGGTCTTGTCATATTCATAAGTCTTGCTCTTGAACCAGCTTCATCTATCAAATCTATAGCTTTATCAGGCAAATGTCTTTCTGAAATATATCTTTTACTTAAAACGGCAGCAGCACTGATAGCTTCATCAGTATATTTTACTTTATGATGTTCTTCGTATTTTGATTTTATGCCGTTTAATATCTCTATAGTATCCTCTATGCTAGGTTCTTCAACATTGATAGGCTGAAATCTTCTAACTAAAGCACCATCTTTTTCTATATATTTTTTATATTCATTGATTGTAGTTGCTCCTATACATTGAATTTCTCCTCGTGAAAGAGCAGGTTTTAACATATTAGCAGCATCTAAAGCACCTTCAGCTCCTCCAGCACCTATTAATGTATGAAGCTCATCTATAAATATTATTATATTATTTGCTTTTTTAATTTCTAAAACTATATTTTTTATTCTCTCTTCAAACTCACCTCTATATTTAGTACCTGCCACAACAGATGACAAATCAAGAGTCAATACACGTTTTTTAAGAAGTATATCAGGTACATCAGCAGCTACTATCTTCTCTGCCAAACCTTCAACTATAGCCGTTTTACCAACACCGGGCTCACCCAAAAGTATAGGATTATTCTTTTTTCTTCTTGAGAGTATTTGCACTACTCTCATAACTTCATTTTCTCTTCCTATAACTTTATCCAAAGCCTTATCACGTGCTAATTTAGTTAAATCGCGGGCAAACTGATCTAATGTAGGTGTTTTTACTTTTTTTACTGTTTCATCTTGATGAGTCTGCTCTGAAGAAGATATATTACTTCCAGCCACACCAAGCATTTTTAATATTTCCTGTCTTAATATAGTAAGTTCAAGCCCCATGCTAGTAAGTACATTATAAGCAGTACCTCCCTCTTCTCTTAAAAGCCCTAGAAGTAAGTGTTCTGTACCTATATAGTTATGACTTAAAGCCCTTGCCTCTTCTGCCGACCTGCTTATAAGTTTCTGCACTCTAGGAGCAGTAGGCAATGTACCAAATACTTTTGTAGATGAAGACTTAACCATAGCAGATTCAAGTTCGAGTTTTAATCTATCCAAATCAATTTTCAATCTAAGTAAAACACGTGTAGCCAAAGCCTCTGATTCATGAAGAAGCCCCAAAAGAATATGCTCTGGAGTAACCATATCATGATTTAATCTTTTAGCTTCTTCCTGAGCATATAGTTCTATAACCTTTTTTGCTTTACTTGTTAAATGAAATTGAAACATATTACAATCCTATATATAACATTATATATAATTATTTTTATAATTTTTAATTTAATAGCTATTATTATCGGCTATAATAGAAATACTATTATTAATTAAAGCCTGATAAAATCATAGATTTAATATATAATGGTGCTAAGATATAAAAGTATTAATAACAATTTGTATTTTAAATAAAACTGCTATTAGATACATTAACAACATTTATATTAGTTCTAGCAGTTGATGCAGTATTTGTCTTAGTATTAGTATCATCTTGAGGATTAGAATATAGTAATGATAATACCAATGCTAAAACTATTGCCGAAGACAGAGCAAAAGAAAGCCTAGCAGAACACATAAAGGCATAAAAAGGATTAAATTCATTTTTTTTGGAACTTTCCATTTTAGCTCTCTGAAGCATATACTGCCATTCTCTATCAGGCAAACTAGGCAAATCGAAATAATGTTTTCTTCTTTCAATTTTGCTTTTAAATTGCATCATCTCATGTAATTTCATAAAAGAGTCCTTTCTTTTTCTAATAGCGATTTCATTTTTTTAAGGGCATAAGAATAATTACTCTTAGCTGAATCGCTTGATATATTTAAAATATCAGCTATTTCCTTATATGAGTAATTCTCATAATATCTCAATATAAAGACATCTCTCTGTTTTCCTTTTAATTTTGTAGAGGCATTGTATATTTTCTCCTGAAGGTATATCCTCTCATATTCTTTTTCGGTATTATACCTCTTATCATCTACTACCTCTAACTTTTCTAAATACGGCGACTCTCTTCTATAAGCTTTAGAATACATATTTATAGCTGTATTGCTTATTATACGATATAGCCAGCCTTTGAAATAATTACGTTCTTCATATCTGTCTATAGCTTTGTAAACACGTATAAGTACATCTTGTGTTAAATCCATAGCATCTTCATAATTATGCATGAAACGATATGACAAATTAAATATATAATTTTTATATCTAGTTAACAATAAATCTAATGCTTCGCTGTCGCCTTTTTTATGTGCCTCTATAAGTTCATAATCTTTTAATAATTCTTTTTCTTTAGTTTCTATCATCTCTGCAAACTCCAATTATCTGTTCTTAAAATAATATATACACATTATTTATAACAAATACAATAACATTTAAGTAAAATCAGGCCATATAACTTTCTTTAACAAAATTCTTATTAGAACCATCTGTTTTCTTTTTATCATTTCCTGAGTTTACTGCCTCTTTCTCGTTAAATGCACACTCTATATCATATTTAGTAAGAGTAAGAGTGCTGCCTTTTATGCCGTCCAAATTAAAAAGTATATTAACCATTGCTGTTTCTACTATACTTTTTAATGACCTTGCCCCCATATTCATACTAGAAGCCTTATCAACTATAAAATTGATAGCCTCTGAGGTTACAGTAAGTTTTTTACCTATACTCCTAAAAAAGTCTGTATATTTTATAATAGGAGATTCTGAAGTTTTTGTCAAGATATCTTTTAAATTTTCCTTCGTAAGCTCATTTAAAGTTACAATTATAGGTATTCTTCCTATAAACTCTGGTATCATACCATATTTTTCTATATCTTTAACATCAACTTGGCTTAATATTCTATCCTTTTGAAGTTTATTAATAACCGCATTAGAACCGAAACCTAAGCTGTTTTCTCCTTTCAAACGCATTTTTATAATATCATCAAGCCCCACAAAAGCTCCGCCGAATATGAATAATATATTTTTAGTATTCATAAGTATGCCGTCGCTTGAATGCATCATACGCCTATCGCCGAACTCTGGAACTCTTATATCCTCCCCATTCATCATAGAAAGCAAAGCCTCCTGAACAGCCTTATCTGAAGGATTGCCTGTAGTAGACTGATGTGCATCCGCCTTCGCTATCTTATCAACTTCATCTAAAAATACTATACCATGCTGAGCATGCTCCAAATCCCCATTAGCCTTCCTATATAGATTGTACAAAACAACCTCTACATCATCTCCTACATATCCTGTTTCTGTAAGTGTAGTAACATCAGCACGGGCAAAAGGAAGACCTAAAATATCGGCTAATGTCTTTACCAAATAAGTTTTTCCAACACCTGTAGGTCCTATCATAAGTATATTAGACCTGAAAGGTATTTCTTTATTTCCGCTTATTCTAAGACAATGCAGATATGCATGTACTGCCAATGCTTTTTTAGCCTCGTCCTGACCTATAACTGTTTTATCAAGTTCTGCTACTATTTCTTTTGGGGTAAGTATATCTGATGATTTTTTCTTACCGCCTGCTTTATTTTCTAATGTATATTTTCTTATAACTTCTTCGCTGTTTATAACTCCTTCTATAATACTATAATTATCTTTCTCCAAAAAAGCAAAAATAATCTTTGAGTTAATAAATGTTATAAGAGTATTTGATATCTCTAATATACCGCCGCTTGGATATGGTTCATGAGATAAAGCAAATATACCGCTTGACATTAATTTACTTTTAGGATCAAAATAATGATATTTATTTATATATATATCTGAATTTAAAGTAATAAGTTCTAGTATACGTCTGATAGATATAGCAGACATAGAATCCCCATAAATTGTATATACTAAAACCGAATACAATATAAATCTCTCATCTAAATTAAGTTCTCTCTCAGCTATAAATTTTTCTATATTAAAATTATATTTCTTAAAACTAGATATTTTTCTTACATCTCCCTTTAATGAATTAACAAGCAAATCTACCTCATTAGCATTATTGACAGCTTTTTCATTATTAGTAACCATTTCATCTTCATATCCTAAAGCTCTGTCAATATTGCTGGATAATCTTCTAGTCATATCATTTCTGTCGGATATCAAATTTAGCGTATAAACTATCTTAGTAATTATTTCAAAATATGCCCTGAAAGCATCTTCTCTGTCTTTATATTTTTCCTGATTTTCTTTAGTTTCTTCACTATTATTTTTCTTCTTCATAAATAATCCTCCTAAAACTATTTAACCAAATCACCTATTAAATCATATTCTGTATGATGAGTAATATTAACTTTAACTATATCGCCTATATTTATATCATAATTATTTTCATTATAAACTTCAACACAGCCGTCAACCTCTGGAGCATCGTATTTACTTCTGCCTATAAACTTATTATCATCTTCTTTCTCTTCTATTAATACATCTATAGTCTTTCCTATAAATCTTTCAAGTCTCTCTTCAGAAACCTCTATAGCAGCCCTCATAAGTCTTTCTCTAAGCATCATCTTTTTGTTTCTGCTTATTTTAGGCTTATCTATAGTCAATGCCTTTGTATTCTCCTCTTCAGAATATGTAAACACACCTACCCTATCTATTTTAGCACTTCTTACAAACTTTATTAATTTCCTAAAACTCTCTTTAGTTTCACCTGGAAAGCCCACTATTAAAGAAGTTCTTATTACAGCATTTTCATCATAGCTTCTTATTCTATTTATCATATTTCTGTAAAATTTGTAGGCTCTTTTTCCTCTGTTCATATCTTTAAGTATTTCTTCATCAACATGCTGCAAAGGTATATCAAAATAAGGAACAACTTTATCTATAGTAAAAAATGCTTTTATTATCTCATTATTTAATACAACAGGATTCTGATATAATACTCTTATCCATTCAATACCTTCAATTTTTGAAAGTTCTTTAAGCAAATCCGGCAAAGCTAATTTTTTATAAATATCATGTCCGTAATATGTAGTCTCCTGTGCTATTAAATTAATTTCCTTAGCACCATTTTTGGCATAATTCTCAGCTTCTTTAACTATATCTTCAATCTTTCTGCTTCTATGCTCTCCCCTAATATTCGGTATAGCACAAAAACTGCACTTGGCATGACAGCCGTCGCTTATTCTTATATAAACACTGTATTTAGAACCTGTATTTAATCTATCCCCATACTCTTTATATTCTGTATTGTCTTCTCCGTCATGAAAACCGTCTTTATTTACAGCTTCCAATATCTTTTCCAAATCATGTATGCCAATAGCTGCATCAACCTCTTTGAACATATCAAGAAAATTATCTTTATATCTTTCACTCATACATCCGGATACTATAAGTCTTTTGCATTTTCCGTATTTTTTGTACATAGAATGGTCAAATATAGCATCAATAGATTCTTTTTTTGAATCCTCTATAAAAGCACAAGTATTTATAACTATAACATCAGCCTCTTCTGGATTATTTGTAACATTAAATCCATTTTTTTGTAAAATAGCTAATATATGCTCTCCGTCAACCGTATTCTTCTCACAGCCCAAACTATGTAAATATATATTCTTCAATTAATTATCCTTTATATTAAACTTTGTATCACATAAACTTATATTGATAAATATTACTTCTAAATAAATTTACCTAACTTAATAAATTTACAATATATTTATAAAAAAACTATAACAATTTAATAATTTCTTATAAAAATATTATTTAGTATCTGACATAACAAGATTATATCTAGTAGAATCATTAAGATTCTTAATCCATTTTATAGTCTTATTAACAGTCTCTCCTGCACCGCCTACATTAATAGTTTTTCCATTAACTTTAACTGCCACCTCTCCAGCATTACCTATAGTAAGCATAACAACATCTTTAGCCTCTAAATACAATGTCTTTCCGCTTAAAAGATTTGTTGTAGCAGGTCTGTTGGAATCTATAAAATATCTTACATATACAAAATGCTTAGCTGTTATCTCTATTCTGATATCAACTTTTTCTGTATCCTGTTCTATATAAGTCTCTCCGTTTATAACAAGAAGATTAGTAGAAACTGTATTATTATAGTTGGTACTGTTTAATTCAGCCTGATCTATTTCGGAATTATATCCTGTATTAACCATCTGATTTTCTTCAAGCCTTTCCATTTCAACTGTAGCAGAATTATCATAAACTTCTATGACGCTTATCTTAAAATCATTTATACCATTGCCGTTTAAATCCAATATTATAGGATTGCTCTTAGAAAATGATAAATCCTGACCATTTACATTAATATGAACAACATTGCCTATAGTATTAAATCTTATAGTAGCTGATATGCCTAGAGGCTTAAAATATATAACATCACCTACTTTAACACTTTGTCTTGCCTTGCTGTCAACTATATTTTTGGATATTTCTGTTTCATTTCTGTTTTGTTTTTTGTTTGAAGTAAAAAAGCCCAATATATTATTTCTATTAACAAATATAACAGCAAGAACTACAATTACAGCAAGTATGATAATTACTGTAGGAATTACTGATCTGTTTTTGCTTCTTAATTTATAGAGATCTCTTTTTGCCATAAAAAGCAAATCAGCTTCAGCATTACTAGAATTTATATTTTTATTTTTTTTATTTGTTTCTTTTATAGTTTTTTCTTCATTTTTTTCTGTATTTATTACATCTTTTAGGCTTTCTTTAGCAGGAGGCTGATTTTCTTTTTCTTTACTGTTATCCTGTTCAGTATTTTCTTTTGTTTTCTTTACATTTTTAGTAGTTTTAGTATTTTTTAATAGATCCTGTTCTGATTTTATGCCATTTTTCTGTAAATTATATCTCTCCAAAACCATATTGGCATCTAATGATAATTTGTCGCTTAGATTCTTTATAAATCCTTTAACATATATTTCACCTGGTAATACATCAAATTCTTCATTTTCCAATGCTTTTATAAATCTGGCAACTATATGAGTAGAAGCCTCTAATTCTTCTATTGTAAGCCCTTTTTTCTCTCTAGCATTCTTTAATATTTGACCAATAGTTTCCATATAAATTTCCCTAATAAATCCTTAATTAATTATTTGCTACTAAACCATCTTTTAATACTTGCATATTTTCTTCTATTACTGGTTCAAAATCCTTGTTTCCGTCCTCATATTTTGGGTTATATCTTATACTTGTAAATAAATACTCCACTGGAACATTAGTTGTAGTTATTCCTAATATTCTTATAATCATACCAGTATCATCTACCCATAAATGTATTTTTGTAAAGCCTGTTCTGTCTACACTAGCCTGTTTAGATGTCAAAAGCATATGATATGCTCTTCTGTTATCATTGCCTGCATAAGATGCACTATTATATTTTGCAATACCGAGTTCAGAGTCTTTAAAACTATTAATAGATACTAATTCACGTTCATTATAAAAATCTATATTAAATTTACTTGTAAGTCTTAATATGCCTTCTGCTGTATAAATAGCCCCAGAATCACCATAATTGAGTTTCTGCTCTGCTACAACATTATTTCTAGGGAAAATTATCCATAAAGTCTCACCATTGCAGTATATTGACTGTCCGTTAGCTCCGCTTGTATACTCCATTTTAAATAAATTAGGATTTTTAGTTATTAGTTTGCCGTAGGATAATTTTTCTCCGTTACGTTCTACAAAATTAGCAGAAAATCCGTTTATTTTTGAGAATCTATTGGATATCATGCTGACAACTCTCTCGGGGGTCATTATTTGAGTATATGTTATTGAAGATAATGATATGGATAATAATATAATAAAAAGTATTATTTTTTTCATAGATATTTTTATTTGTCCTTAAATAAAGTCGGTATAATTTATACTAATATTATATGATATAATAAAAAAACATAAAAAACAAGCATTTTATTTTTTATTTGGAATCATTATTTTTAATAAATCACAAAAAATTCATACTCATTTTCGCTAAAAAACGAGTATGAAACTCGAATTTTTTATCTATATATATAATTTTTATTAATTATAGGAACTATATATTACTTCACATTAATGACTTATTTTAAATATAAAGTATATTTAAAAAATAGAATAAACTATTAAACAAATCACATTATATATCAAAATAAACCATATACATTTAGGAGGCTAACTATGAAAATGAAAAGAATAGATAATACTAAATATAATATGTCAAAATATAAAAGCATATATAGTAATAGAAGTGCAATCATACAGAATGATGAAGAGATAGTGCTTCTTCTTGGAAATGAGATGCGTAAAGAAGGAGTTGTAGATGTAGAAGCTGCTGTATATTTATCTCTGCCTAGTTTTTTGAGACTATATGATACTTTAAAAGAAAAAGTTGATATGTTCAAAAAAGGCGGAAATTTATTATAATTAGAGGAGATTATTAAAGTTTATGAAAAATAATTATATAAAAGAATACTGCATCAAAAATAATAAAAATATTATTCTTATAATAGAAAAAGATATTAATAAAAAAATGTACAATGAACTTTATAGTACATTAAATAGACTTTTAGAAAATGGAAGCAAAAATATTATAATATATTTCAGAAACAGTATAAAATATATTATATCCAATGCCATATATCTAATGCTTGAAACTCAGAAGGTACTTGAGTTTAGAGGAGGAAAAATGATACTTACTGGATTAAATGAATATGCGAAATGGTCTGTAAAATCATTAGAAGCTCATAAAAAAATAAAGATATTCGATAATATTCAAAATGCAATAGAAGATATAGAAGAAATTACTGCATAATAAAAATAAAATATATATAATAACAAAAAGCAAGGAAAAAACTCCTTGCTTTATTTTTTGTTGTTTTTTAATTATAAAAATTAATTCTGATTAGTTAGTATAGCATTCACAAAATCTGTATAATTAATATTAGCCAAATTATATACATGAAGAAAACCATTTGTAAACATTATAGCTGAGGCTACAGTGGATCTGTTACCGCTTCTGCAATATACTATGTACTCTTTATTTTTATCTAAAAGATTTATTTTACTTGTAAAATCAGTATTTAAAACATCGATATTAATTGAATTAGGAGCACTTCCAGACATATACTCTTCTGGAGTTCTTACATCTAAGAGAACCAAATTTGTAGATTTGCTCATTAAATCTAATGCCTTTTTTATATTAATATTATCATAACCGTTTTTAGAGCATGATGATACCATTAATAAAAATCCTAAAATCAAGGCAAAACATAATAAATATTTTCTCATATTTTATATATCCTTTTATAATTTATTTTTAAAAATATTATGTTAATTAATAGTGTTAATAATATTATATTTATATATTTTGTCAAACTCTTTTAATAATAAAATAATTTTAATTTTATATTTTCTTTACTTTTCTGTTTTATATAGTAAAACTTTTATACGGGAAATTTTAAATAATGATAAAAAAAGTATATTGTTTATTAAGTATAATAATGCTATTATTATTAATATCATGTGCTGATAAAAGTGAGAAAGAATCAAAAGAAAAAAAATCTCCAAATGTGATGGAAGATGATGAATATATAAAAAATATAATAAAGGATTCTTCTAAATAATTTAAAAGCATTTAAGAAATGGAAAAGACAACCATGTTTATTAATAAAAAAACAAAAGCCTATGCTGGAACTATTTTCAGCGTATTAATTTGGGGTATAACTTTTATTTCTACTAAAATATTATTAAATGATTTTTCACCTATAGAAATTCTTTTAAGCAGATTTGTATTAGGTTTTATACTTTTAATGATAATATATCCTAAAAATAATAAAATCTACTCAAAAAAAGAAGAAGCATTATTTGCAGCTGCTGGAATAACAGGTATAACGCTTTACTATCTATTTGAAAACATGGCATTAAATTATTCTCTTGCTTCAAATGTAGGAATTTTGGTGGCAGTAGGTCCTTTATTTACTGGTATTTTTTCGTCTTTAATATTAAAAGAAAGATTAAAAATAAATTTTATTATAGGCTTTATATTTGCTATAGTAGGAATAGCAGTTATAACATTTAATGGAAAGTTTATATTAAAAATAAATCCTCTAGGAGATATGCTCGCCATTCTTGCTGCTGTTATGTGGGGGCTTTATTCTGTACTTATAAAAATGATAGGCGATATGGGATTTCACTCTGTTACAATAACAAAAAAGACATTTATGTACGGAATAATATTTATGATACCAATAATGTTTTTTGTGGGATTTGATGTTAATATTAGAGATTATATAAAACCCATAAATCTTATAAACTTTTTATTTTTATCATTTGCAGCATGTACTTTATGCTTTATAGCTTGGACATATTCTACAAAGATTTTGGGTGCTGTGAGAAACAATACTTATATATATTTCATACCAATAATAACACTTATAGCTTCAAAAATAATATTAAATGAAAATATTACAATATTTGCTTTGATAGGCGTAGTATTAATATTATTAGGCGTTATAATATCAGAATCAAATTTTGCCTATTTTTTATTAAAGAAGAAAGATAATATTTGATGCTAGAAGTCTATTATATACCTAAACAATATGATTTGTCAAAAATAAAATTATATTTTCTTTTTAATATCTGGGGCTTTGCCCCAGACCCCACTTCTTTTGTTGCCACAAAGAAGCAAAAAGGCTAAATTTAGTAATTTATTCTACATGTAAAACATAAATTAGTACTATTTAGTATTATTTTTAAACTTGCACTTTTTGGTTCTTTTTGCGGCGGGAAAAAGAACTGGGGGTTGCCGAAGGCACGCAGAGCGGGCACGACTGTGTGCTTCGCAGGGCTAGTCCCCGAAAATAATAAAAATATAAAAACTAATTTTGACAAACTATATTTATTTAGGTATATACTAAAAATTTTTAAGTTTGTCAATTTTTTTATTCAACTTTTGGTTAAGCCCTCCATACCTAACAGTAAAATAGGACTTCTTCAAAAAAACCTTATATCATAGGTAAACTCAGATACTCTTTGCAAAAGTTAAATATAATACTATTTTATTTACTTTTTTTAGAAGGCTTTTTCTCTTTATATTCGTTTTTAAAATAATCGCAATACTGTGATACTGTGCATTTAGAGCATAAAGGAGAAACAGGCTTGCATAAATTCTGCCCGTACACCACCAAAGTATCATTATAAACCCTCCAATACTCCTTAGGCAGCTTATCACGCAAAGCAAACTCAGTCTCTTCAGGTGTTTTTGTATGAACATAACCGAATCTGTTTGATATTCTATGCACATGCGTATCAACACATATTCCGTCCTTATCAAATGCTTCAGTTACAACCAAATTTGCAACCTTTCTTCCAACACCTTTAAGTTTAAGAAGTTCATCTATCTCATCAGGCACTTTTCCGCCGAAATCATCTATAATCATCTTTGATACTTCAAGTATATTTTTTGCCTTTACTTTATAAAAACCTACTGGATATATAAGTTTTTCTATTTCCTCTTCTGTTAGTTTTAGCATATCTTCAGCCGTGCCTGCTTTTTCAAACAAACGCATAGAAGCATCTCTTGTAGTAGGATCTTTTGTTCTAAGAGAAAGCATTGTAGATATTAAAATTTTATAAGCATCTCTATTTGTAATTATTTTTATCTCAGTTACAACAGGCATAGGCATTTCTTTTGTAACTTTAGTAAGTTCTTTCATTATTGGGTGAATATCATTGTCATTCATAAAATAAAACCTTTATAATATATTATTTATCAAACAAATACCAAAATTTAGAATCTCTCTTCACAAAAGGTTTTAATT
This sequence comes from uncultured Brachyspira sp., assembly GCF_949287625.1. GTDB lineage: Bacteria > Spirochaetota > Brachyspiria > Brachyspirales > Brachyspiraceae > Brachyspira. The sequence continues at coordinate 13,867 of NZ_CASEGO010000018.1, forward strand.
CTAAATATGTAAAGTCTATTTCTATAATACCCTGAGCATATCCTGATATTTTATATAATGGCCATATAAATTTAACACCAGTAGGAGTGATATCAAATATGTCGCTAAGTTCTATAGAATAAAAATCAAAAAAATCTCTTTCTGTAAAATTTCTAAGTAATTTACTTCGCATTAAATTGATAAGCTCTCTGTCATTCTTATTTTCTAAAAGTTCTGATAAATTAATCCCTATTCTCTCTCCAGTTGAAATTAAATATATGGAAGGTACAAAATTATATATTCCATGTGTACCTCCAGCATATGAATAGTTATAAATAGAGAAAGATATTATTTTTTCATCTAAAAAAGAAACATTAATTTCCTTCTTCATATAAAAATCAGAACTACTATAAGATGAATCCTTCCAGCTTTTATAATCAGATATAATCTCATTATTTAAAAGCAATTCTATTCTTTCAGAATTAAGAGACATTATACCATCAACATCTAAGGAAATTTTATCTACAGAATTGACTCCCTTATCATTATCGACAATAACAGCATCTTTACTAGATTCAAAAATATAATCTCCGTAATCTATTTTTAATGATGAATTGATAATATCCAAATTGTTTATAGGATAAGATTTGTTATTTGCAAACTCAAAATTATATTTAGTATTTCCATCATAAGAAGACCATTCTCCAGAAAATACCATACTCTCTGAAACAGTACCGCTAAAATATCCTGTTATTCTATTATTTACTTTTTCATTTATACTAATAATATTATTAGATATACTGCCTTCTATATTGATAAACTGGTTTATACTGTCATAATAATATTTTCCTGTAACAGCTTTATCATTAATATATAAGTATAAATATATTTTAGAGTTTCCTATATTACCACTGCAAAAATAAAATTTCCTTATATATGATTTAGGCGATTGAGAAAATAAAATATTTGAATAAAAGACAAATACCAATATAATAAAAATTCTAAACAGCTTCAAATTACACTCTTTTATGAGATTTTTAATTTTATTATATATATTTCAAAAAATAAAACAAGTACTTTATAATTATAATTAATATAACAAATTTTTTAATATAATACAAAAAAGAGTATATCATATAAAAATGATATACTCTATTATAATAAATTATAAAAATTATTTTTTATTTAGCGATATAATTAACTATTCTAGCAAATTTATCAGCCGCTAATGAAGCTCCGCCAACCAAAGCACCATCTATATTAGGCATATTAAGCAAATCATCAGCATTTTTTTCATTAACACTTCCGCCGTAAAGTATAATCATTTCTTCAGCAACATTGTCATTATAAAGAGATTTCAAAGTTTCTCTTATAGTTTTGTGTACTTCATCAGCATCTTGAGGAGTAGCAGTTTTACCAGTACCAATAGCCCAAACAGGTTCATATGCTATAACAACTTTTTTAGCTTCGGCTTCGCTTAAACCTTTAAATGCTTCTTTAGTTTGATTACTTACTATATCAGAAGTAATTCCTTTTTCTCTTTCTTCTAAATGCTCACCTACACATAAAACAGGTATAAGATTTTTATCTAAAGCTCTTTTTACTTTTTTATTTATAAGTTCATCTTTCTCACCGAAAATATCTCTGCATTCAGAGTGTCCTACAATAACATATTCACATCCTACAGCCAAAAGCATATCAGCAGAAATTTGACCTGTAAAAGCACCTTTCTCTTCAAAATATAAATTCTGAGCTCCCAATTTTATATTAGTACCTTTAACAGCATTATGTACATCACTTAGACAAGTAAATGTAGGAGCTATCATAATATCTCTGTCTTTAACATCTTTAACTAAATCTTTTAACTGATTAACTAATTCTAAAGCTTCTTTATTAGAATTATTCATTTTCCAGTTACCAGCAATAAGTTTTCTTCTAGCCATTTAAAAAATCCTCCGATTATTTTTTAATATTATCCTTTTAATAATTTACTAAGTTCTTTAAAACAATCAACTTTAGAATGTTCTATATGCCAGAAAAGAATCATTTCAGTACTCACAATATTAGCACCAATTTTTCTCATCTGTTCTAAAGCTATATATTTATTTTCTTTAGTTCTTGATGAGCAGGCATCAGCAACAACATAAACATTATAACCATTATCGATTAAATGTAATACACTATAATATACGCATACATGTGTCTCAATACCAAAAACTATAATATTTTTTTTATCAAAAGAATTAAACTCTTTTACAAAATCTTCAGTTCCAAATATACTAAAGTAATCTTTAGCAAATAATTTATAATCCTTTGGAAATACTATCCTCTCATCAGTAGCACCAAGACCTTTTGGGTATTGTTCTGTTACTAAAACTGGAATATTATAAATATCAGCAGTTCTTAATAAAATGTTTGTATTCTTGATTAAAGGATCAATATCACTCATAGTAGGTATTATTTTACTTTGCAAATCTATACAAATATATAATGAATCCTCTTTATCAAGTATAGGTTTATTCATTAATTTCATAAATAAGTCCTTAATATGATTTTGATATAAATTATAAGACAAAATGATAAAAAATACAAATAAAAAAAGGGGAAACTTTTTAGTTCCCCCTTAATTTTCATATTTAGCTATACTAAAACTGATTATTATTGAGCTTGCTCTTGAGCAGCACCTGTATCAGCAGCTGCACCGTTATCAGCAGTACCTTGTTCTTGAGTACCATCACCGATACGTCTTTGTTCAAGGTCTCTTAATTCAGCTTGTTCACGTATTCTAGCAGCTTCTATAGCTTGTTTTCTATCATTTTCAGTTTTTAAGATCTGCCAAGTACCTTCATCATCGATATCTTCTTCAGCATCAACAACTACTATATCGTACTCAACTGTTACGTCTTTAACATAAGTGATGAAATCGCCGCCTTGAGTATCTTTAGTTCTGTAGAAACCTAAAGAATCTAATTTGATAGAAGGAACCATTCTAGGATAAAGAGGTTCTCTTACTAATACTCTGTCGCGAACATTAGGTAAATATTCTCTATTTTCCCATCTTACTTGTCTCCAACCATTGAAGTAAACAGTACCCATAGGATAAGATTTTAATTCGCCGAATTCATTTTGTAAGTTTACAAAATAGCTAACTAAGAAATTACGTCCGTAAACCCAAGAGCTTATAGATTTAATTTCACCAACGTTATGTATAACACCTTTACCTTCTGTATATTTAGCACCATCAGCACCGCCATACATTTCAAGTTCATATACTGGTTTTACTAAAGCATAACTGTTCCAAGCTGCTAATGGGAAATGTACTCTTATACCAAGAACTTTACCAGCTTCCCAAGCACCATTGTTACCTTTACTGTCTACGTTAGTAACATAAGAATTTCTGCGATTTTCTGTTAATCTAGCAGATTCATTCAACCATACTACCCAGTTATCATTATAAAGATTTTCTGCAACTGGAACTAATTCATTTGTATCACCTTCTCCACCTTGTAAGTTATCAGCATTACCAGTTAAAGCAAAATCAATCAAAGTTGAGTTTGTTAAACCGTAAGCAGATGCAGCGATAAAAATGGAAGTTAATACTACGAATAACTTTTTCATAATTTATTGCACTCCTTGTACTAATTAATAAGCATAATAATACAACTTTTATACACTAAATTTCCTAATTTGTCAAGCAAATTTAATTAAAAAATAAATCATTATTTGACATTATCTATTATTAATGTACAATCTTACAAAAAAATGTAGTTATGTAAATTAAACAGACCAAAAAAGGATAGAAAATGGCTTCAAAAAAAACATCCAATAAAACTCATACTATTAAACCGCCTATACTATTTTCAAAAACTCAGGAAATTATTAATAAAATTACAAAACAATTAGATGCACCGCTGCTTTCTTATTGGAATTCCAATGGCGGAAGCGTATGTCAGAATGATGTTATAGTGTTATCTGATATACTTAAACATATTGGAAAATGCGATAAAATATATTTCTTTATAAAAAGCTCAGGAGGAAGCGGACAGGCTTCTCTTAGAATAGTTCATCTTCTTAGAAAGTCTGCTAAAAAAATCGTGGCATTACTGCCTTTGGAAGCTGCAAGTGCTGCTACTATGCTTTGCTTGGGGGCTGATGAAATACAAATGGGACCTTTAGCATTTATAACAGCTGTAGATACTTCTCTTCAGCATGAACTTTCACCTGTTAATAAAGACAATAATTTAGTTTATGTAAGTCAGGACGAACTTGCAAGAGTTATAAAATTATGGAAAGAGCAGGCAAATAATAATGACAGCAATCCGTATGAACATATATACAAATACATACACCCTTTAGTTTTGGGTGCCGTTGACAGAGCATCAAGTTTGTCAATAAAACTATGCAAAGATATTTTATCGTATCATATGGACAATCAAAAACTAATAGATGACATATCAAACTCTCTAAACTCTGCTTATCCTTCGCATAACTACCCTATTACTATAAGAGAAGCCAAAAAATTAGGTCTTAATGTGAAAGAAATGGATGAGAAATTAAACGAATCATTAATGGCTCTAAATGAATACTACTCTGAAATGGGACAAAAATCATGCACAGATTATGATGAGTTTAATTATCATGATAATGAGATACTTAATATACATGAAGGTACTGGGGTTCAAATATACTATCAGGAAGATAAAGACTGGCATTACAGAACTGAAGAAAGAAGATGGATCCCTATGAATGATAACAGCGGCTGGATAAAAAATACTTTAATAAACGGAAAACAAAATAAAAGCATATTTCATATAAGATAGTTTTATTTACAAATACCTATAATAATTTTTATTATGTTTTTTATAATTTAGCTATTTAACAATACTATGTTATACTTTTATTTGCTAAATAGCTAAATATTTATAAATTTAAAACAATACTCATATAAAAATATTATTTTTTTAATAATAAAAAATTTTATAAATAGACTTGTATTTTATTAAATAAGTCTATTAAAAATAATTTATTTAATTGTGATTAAAATTAATTAATCAATTCTTCAAACTTTCTTATTGCTTCATCAGGCTTTATAATTTCTCGGCATTCAAAAGTATTAAGTTCGCATTTCTTTCCGCCGCATATGCAGGCTGGATTATCAGGCTTTTTCTCTATAGCATGACTATTTATACCTATTGGGAAATTTTGATATGCTGGTGTTGCAAAATAAAGTGCCAAAGTAGGAATACCAACTATAGAAGCCACATGCATAGCTCCAGAGTCATTTCCTATAAAACCATCGCACAAACTTAAAATTGCTGCTATCATATCAAGAGACATATATGGTATAATAGGATCATTATAAAGCATAGCTGATATTCTATCTGATATATCTTTCTCATTCGGAGTGGTAATAAACAAAGTTAAAGCATCATATTTTTTAGATAAATAATTAGCTGTTTCAGCAAAATACTCCTCTTTCCAAATCTTTCCAAAACTATTAGTTGCTCCTATGCCGTATGCAAATATCTTTTTATTATCTGGATTTACTGTTTTTAAATAATCTTTAGCTTTATTTAGTACTTTTTCTTTTATATTAAGTTTAATAATGGGTCTTTCTTTATCTATTCCTATAGCTTTAAGCAAATTAACATAATAATCAGCAGTATGTATCCATCTTACTCCCTTTCTATCAACTGCATCAGTAAGCATAAGGTCTCTGTAATCAGCCTTATATCCTATACGCCTTTTTATACCATGTCCAAAAACCCTAAAAGCACTCTCAAATGAATTAGGAAACAATATTACAGTATCAAAACGGTATTTTCTTAAATGCGGAAATTTTTTTACCTCTAAACATTCATCAACTAAATCACTAGCATTGAATATACCAAACATAGATTTTTTTGTCATTACTGTAATTTTTGCCTCTTTATACTTTTCCCTTATAAGATAAATAGCTGGAAAAGACATAATTATATCCCCAAGCCAATTAGGCGAATGTATAAGTAAATTCTCAATATCCCTCATAAATAATCTCAAAAACATAATAAAATTTATATGTCGTCCAAATCATCTAAATCTATAAAATCATCCATAAATCTTTCATATCCCGATATTATGTTTTTATAAACACTCCCTTCCATAATTAAATTATTAAATTTTCTAAGATTTATAAAATATTCATAAAGCATGGAAAAATCATTTTTAAAAGTGTTTTTCCACACGTCTTTAGCAGATTCAATAACATCAATATTATTACAATTTATTATCATGTATCTTAATCTATTACTGTTTACTGACGGCTGAGTAGAAATAACCATATCTATATGTTTATCATTAACAAATGCTAATTGATCCTGACAATATACAGAATTAACAACACTCTCATCTACAGGTATTAATTTCTCATTTTCATCTAAACAATTATTGGCATAGTAATTAATACCGTTAAATATCAAAGTAATATAAAAAGGCTCTATACTTTTATTCATAGATTTAAGCTCAATCAAAGTGTTAGCTAAATTAGTCAAAGCTATATCATTTAACTTCATTTTTATTTGAGCATCTGATACATGCATATCCTCTATCACAGCACTATGCATCTGATTAACACCTATATAATCAACACTTTTTCCTAATCTTGCCGAATTAGAAAATAAAAAATTTTTATAAACATTATCTGAAACATAGCATTTCTCAAAAGTTTCATCATCTAAAATAATAGCATCTTTATCCGAACGTCCCTGATACTGACTATAAAACACAGTTTCATATACACTTGGTGAAAGCATAGAAGCTATCTCATATAATCTGACGTTATTATAATCCATAATCAAAAACTAAAAAACATTTCCCGTGACTTTTATATCATAATCCATCACAAATAAATCATATTCAGCAGTCATATTGGGATTCTTACTATAAAATTCCTTATCAACACAAGTAAACTTTACTGGAATATTTCTCTCTTTTGAAACTTCAGAGGCTATCATCTCACCTCTTTCTATATCTTCAACTGATGTATCATTCATCAAATGAGTATTATTAATTATAGCTGTAGCTTTTAATCCAAGAGTTGATTCTATACTTATTAAATGACCCAAAGCATATTCTACAGTAGAGTTTTCCTCTCTATTAGCATTAAGTACGAAAAATACATCTGTTTCACTAATATCAGCATTATCTCTAAAAGTAGCAAAAGACAAACTTCCAGCTGAGTTTCCTCCCATATCTACTATTCCTATAATGTCTTTTCTATCAAATATAGAATACACTTCAGCAGATACAGCAGGTATATCAGCTCCAGACTGCGGAAGATAAGTACCTATCACTTTGATATTTTTATTTTTTAAATACTCTGAATGCTCTCTAGACCTAAAATAAGGATTTACTACATCCAAATCAGCTATATAAATTTCCTTATCAGTATTTTTTCTGATATACAAACCATAATTAATAGAAAAAGTGGTTTTTCCCGCTCCGTAATGACCGCATATTATTGTTACACGATTATAGTATTTACTCATCAAATAATCCTAATAAATTTACCAGTATCTAAAATATAATATATTTAATAATTTTTTCAAATTTTTTTTACTTAAAAATAATTCACTAATTATAAAATTTATTCTCATAATGTCAAATTTAATATACCATAAAATCACTATAAAAAATAAAATTTACTGCTTGAAAATTTAAATAAAGCCGATATTATATAGTAAGATTCTATTTTGATAACTTAAAAAATTAGGAATAAACTATGAAAAAATATATAATTATTTTGATGTTTATATTTGGCTGTTATCTGTTTCCGCAGTATGCTACAAATGATGCATATGTACCAAATAATAATAACAATACAGTAACAGAAGAAAATAATAATAATAATCAGGACAATAATACAGAATATATAACCAATGATGCTGTTATGGGAAGAAAACCTGCTGTAATAGATACTCCTATAACTGGTTTTAAAAATATTACTCTAGGTGCTACAAGAGAAGACACTATAAATGCCATACTAGGCGACAATACTATGACTTTGCCTAAACAATATATGACAGGTACTGTAGATTTATCTGCTGAAGAGAGTGCTGATTTTCTAGCATTGGAAGAAAATAAATTTTATAAAAGCGGTTATTTTGTTTTTAAAGATGATTCGCTATACTCAATAACTATAAATTTCCAGCCTAATCAGGTTGATTTTTTGGAACTTTTATCAGCATTAAATGCTAAATATACTAAAGGATCATTCTTAGATGCTAATACTGTTGCTTGGCAGAATGGAGATACAAGAATAATATTAGAAAGACCAAGTGTTGTTAAATATATCAATATGAGCAATATTACAAGTACTTCTGATACGAGAATAAAAGAAAAAGAAGAGGCTCCTCCTCAGAATACAAGAAAATCAATATTGGAAGGGCTTTAATAAAAATGCATAAATATAAAGTAATACTAATCATTACAATAATGACATTATTCATATCGTCATGCAGTAAAAGTAATAATGAAAGAAAAGAAAATATACCAAATAGAGTAGAAATTATTTTAAGCGATGATATAGATAATATAAATGAAGAAAATAAAGAAGTAAAGGAATATAATGAAGATAAGTTAAAGCAAATGGCTTTATCATCTTTAAAAGAGTTCTATTCTATGCCTTATAATAAAGAAAATGTACGCATAGCTTATGAAAAGTTCTATTCCTCCAATTATAAAGAAATATTAAGAAAAAGCAGAAATATAAAAAACGCTGATGAGTACGTACAAAGCGATCCTTCACTTGATTTCGAATTTGAAACAAAAATAGATAAAGTATACGATATAAAGCTGGACGGACAAAAAGCATATATCGATGTAGACTCTTCAGTATATGACAGAGTAGAAGATACCACTTCAAAAGCAAGACAAACTTTTATAATGTGCTATGAAAATAACAGATGGGTTATAATGTAAAAATATCAAAAAACTTATAAAAAATTATTATTAATCATACTTTATATTTTTCCGACACTATTAACATAATATTATACTATTTAATTAGGAGTTTACCTTGAAAGAGCCAATTATAGCGGGATTAGATGCTGGAAGTGCATCAATAAAAACCGTCATTGCCCGTGTTAATGATGATAAATTAGATGTTATAGGAATAGGTGAAAGCGAAAGTGAAGGCATTAAAAAAGGTGTAATAATCAATATAGATGCTGCTGCTAATGCTATAGAAAAATCTATCAATGAAGCCGAACATATGGCTGGCTTGCAGGCTCCTGATATAATTGCTGCAATAGGCGGAGATCATATTAAAGGATTAAACAGCAAAGGAGTTATCGGGGTAAACACAAAAGATAAAGAAGTTACTCCTCTTGAAATCGACAGAGTTTTGGAAAGTGCTAAAAATATATTAATGCCTGCTGACAGAGAAATAATAGAGGCTATAGAACAGGAATACTCATTAGACGGACAAGATGAAATAAAAAATCCTGTAGGTATGTCTGGTACAAGACTTGAAACCAAAGTGCATATCATAACTGGTCTTAAACATGTAAGCGAGCATCTTAGAAAAACTTTAAATAAAATGCGTTTTTCTGGAAAAGACTTTATAGTTAATATACGCGGAAGTGCTGAAGCATGCCTTACTGATGATGAAAAAGAATTAGGTGTTGTTGTATTTGATATAGGGCATTCTACTACTTCTATGATGGTATATTTAGAAGGTTCTGTTTGGCATACCGCTGTTATACCAGTTGGAAGTCAGCATATTACTAATGATATAGCTGAAGGACTTAGAATAACAATACCTTCTGCTGAAAAATTAAAAAAAGATCATGGATTTGCTTTTATCGATATGGTAGGAGAAAAAGAAATTATTGAAGTACCTACTGCAAGCGGACAAATGCGTACCATACCTAAAAGAGTTTTAACTGAAATCATACAGCCTAGAGTGGAAGAAATATTTAGTTTATGCGGAAAAGAATTAAGTAAAATGAAATATATTGATTCTCTTTCTGCAGGAATGGTATTTACAGGAGGAGGAGCATTACTACCTGGTCTTGTAGAGCTTGCTAAGGCTTATCAAACTGCTGTTAAAGGGGCAGCACCAATAACTGCAAGAATAGGTGTACCTGACAAAATAGAAGGTATAAGAGATATTGCAAATAATCCTGCCTACTCTGCCGTTGTCGGAATACTTATGATGAGTTTAGATGAAGCTACTCAGGTTAATGTACCTCATAAAAAAACTACTGAAAAAGGTAAGTTTAAATTCAATTTTAAAAATCCTTTCTCCGAGTTTTTCAAATAATTCGAAATTTAATAACTAATTAATTTTTAAACCTCATATATAATCTATATGGGGTATAGATTTTTATTATCTCCAATAAAAAGTTATTCTCTTTTTTATGTATTAAAAGTTCACTTATCGAATATTCTCAACTTTTATAATAAATTTCGCAATGCTAAAAATCAACCATATACATTTTGACAAATTAAATCATTTTTAGTATAATTAAACTATGAAAGAGATTAACAGACTTAATGATTTATTTGTACGATATCTAATTGGTACTGAAGGCGATGAAGATATATTAGAAAATATTGTTAATGCCGTTTTAAATGATGTAGGCTTTGAATCTGTTGGTAATCTTGAAATTATAAATCCTTACAACTTACCTGAAAATGAAAATTTAAAAGAATCTATACTTGATGTTAAAGCAAAAACTAAAGATGGTAAGAAAGTTCTTGTTGAAATACAGTTAATTGGAAATAATAATTTTATAAAAAGAATATTATACTACATAGCTAAAAATATAACTTCTGAGTTAAAAGAAAGTGATTTATACATTAATATAAGTCAAATGATTAGTATTAGCTTTATCAATTTTAATTTAAATATAGGAAATGAAACTGATATAAAAAGAGAGCATAAATGTTTTATATTTGCAGATGTTAATAATCCGAATCTTAGACTTGATGATTTTCAGATACATTTTATAGAAATTAAAAGATTTGCAGAAATATTAAAAAACGCCAGTATAGATGAATATAACAGAAATAAACTTTTATCTTGGATTGATTTTTTTACAACTAAAGATTTAGAGAAAGATATTGATAAATTAGTAGGAGGTAACAATATAATGTCTAAAGTAATAGATAAATACAAAAGATTTGTAGCCGATGAAAAAGAAATGTCAGCATATAATGAAAGGGACACTTTTCTCTACGGACAGGCTGTTATGCTTCAATACGAAAGAGCAGAAGGAAAAAAAGAAGGTATAGAAATAGGATTTCAGAAAGGTATAGAGAAAGGTATAGAGAAAGGTATGGAGAAAGGTATAGAACAAGGCATAGAGAAAGGTATAGAACAAGGAGAAATAAATAAAGCAAAGGACATAGCATTAAATTTAAAAAACATGAATATGAGTAATGAAGATATAAGCAAAATAACAGGTTTAAGTATAGATGAAATAAAAAAATTATGAACATCTGATAAGTCTTTTATAATTAAATATAAATAAAAAAACTTTAATTTTACAAAATAATTAATTGAAAAGTTTTTAATAAAAAATTAATCATGCGGAGTTATAATTATGGGCTGTTTGGGAGTATTATTTGCTTTAAGCGATAAGGATTTAAATAAATTATTAAAAACTTCAAGACTTGAAAGACCTGATTTTGTTTGTGAATATTTAGAAGAAATATACTTTGAAAAGCATAAAAAATATGTTTATGAACTTGATAAATCTTGGGACGCTATGCATAGATGTCTTTCTAATGACGGGCTTTTAGTATTTGGAGATGATAATTATCCTTTAGGTTCTATTATAATGGGGGGCGATGTTTTATACGGAAACGGTGATGAAGAAGAAGATTATATTATCACATTAAAAAAACAAAATATTGTTAAAGACATAGCCGAAAAAATAGAAACCATCACAAAAGAAAAGTTCAAAGAAAAATATTTCAAAATAGATGAAAAAAATTATGAGTATCCATTAAGTGATGAAGATTTTGAATATACTTGGGACTATTTTTATAGAAGTATAGAGTTTTGGAAAAATGCTTCTGAAGAAAAAAGGGCTGTAATATTTACAGTTGACCAGTAAAATTATTTTTAATATTGTAATAATGAATAAATATTTTATTTTTTTACTTTTTACTCTTTATATAAATGCTTTTTCAATTATGCCTGATGATATTTATAAATTAAGCGATTTAAAATATAAAGGCTATGATATACATAGAGAAAAATCTGATATAATAGGTTTTCATAAAGATGAATATAATTATAATTTATTTTTAGAAGATGATAATTTTGACACTAATAATTTATATATTAAAACATTCGATAAAGATGCTGATATTCAATTAAAAATAACTGAAAATCAAAATGAAAAATACAATATAAAAATTTTAGAAATAAATATAATTAAATTAGACCGTATATTAAACACATATAAAATCAGTATATACCCTACTCTATTTAATATAGAAATTACAGACGGATATAATAATTATAAATCTCTAAAAGAAAATAAATCGTTCATAATAAAAATACCAAAAAATATTTATGACAGTATAAATGAAAAAAATATAAACTCATTTCTAAAAATATATTTCTTTTTAAATGGCAGTAAAGAAATAAAACATTATAAAGAAAAAAATAATTATAAAACTTTTGATATAGAGCTATTCAGCAGATATCCTCATTATTTTAATGTTTATAATATAAAACTAATTTATTAAAAATAGCCTTATTTCAAGAGTATTTTAATAATTATTCAGCCTTTTTTGTACTAAAAATCCATCAAAGTATGTTCATAAAAAAGCTGATACTAACAAAAATATAAACGTTAACAAAATAGTTTAATATCACTTAGAATGTCCAAATTTGAAGAAAGAAAGAACCTCTACTATATCCTCTGCCATTTTTGAAGTTTTAGCACTAGCCTCAGAAGCCTCCTTTGATAATTCTTCATTCTTTATCATTATATCATTAATTATTCCTATATCATTATTAATATTATTAATACGTTCTGTTTCTTCTCTTGATGATTCTGATATATCTTCAAGTATTTTCGAAGTAGAAACTGAAGCCGCTGCTATAACATCCAAAATTTTAGAGCTCTTAGATACAGATGCCGTACCATTTTCAATTTTTGAAACAGCATCTTCAGCTATTACAGTAATATCTTTAGTAGCCTCTGATACAGTAGAAGCAAGTTTTCTTATTTCGCTTGCAACAACAGCAAACCCTTTACCCTGATCGCCTGCACGTGCCGCTTCTACTGCAGCATTAAGAGCCAATATATTAGTCTGTAATGCTATTGACTCTATGGATTTAGTTATTTCAAATATTTTCTTAGCTGAATATTGTATTTCATTCATACTTGTTTCTATTTCAGAAATAGTTTGAACACCTGTTTTTGTTGTGTTTTCCATTTTATACATAGAATCTTTAGAAGAAGCTATACTTACAGATGATAAATTAATTGCTGCTGATATATCTTTTAACGCCTCATCTAATTTTTCCAAATTAACAGCCTGTACATATGCTCTTTCCAAAAGTTTTTCACTAGATTTTGATATTTCTATACCAACATTATTAATATCCTCTATTGCTTTTTTTATTTTAAATACTAATTTTCCTATATTAGCTTCCATATTATCTATGGCCCGAACCAAATCACCAGCTCTGTTATGTTTAGAAAGTATCTTTTTATCTATTCTATATGAGAAATTACCATCTGCCATATTATCAATAGCATCAACTGCCATATCTAAATATCTTAAAAGAGGAAGAAGTACTATAGAAGTTAGAAATACTCCCATAATTAGAAGAAATATAACAACAAAAGCAAAAGTTAAAACCAATTTTTTACGTATAGCATTATAATTATCCAAACTTCCTTTTACAGCCAAAGCCCAATTTACTCCGTCTATTTTACGTATGCAGTACCAATTATTATTTTTAATTAATATAGGAGAATTAAGATTATCAACATATTGTTCTGCCCCATTAAAAACTTCATCATTATTAAATATAGTAATGCCGTCTTTTAGAATATAATCTGCATTACTATGATTCATATAATAACCATCATGTGTAATCAAAAATATATTATTATTATCTATCATTTCATCATAACTTTTTACGGTATCAATACTTGAAAAATCTATTCCTATTACACCTTTTAATTTGCCATTTGTATACACAGCTTTTGAGAAAGTTATAAGAAGTTTTTTAGTATTAAAATCTATATAAGGCTCTGTAATGTATAATCCATTTGTATTTAAAGCACCTCTATACCAAGTTCTTGAAGTTTGATCATAATTAGTAGGATACTGATGTGTTACACTAAGAAATAATCCTCCTTCTTCTGAAGCAGGTATATAGTTTCCATAAAGTATATCAAAAAAAGACTGTCTTTTATTATAAACATTAGTTAAAGATGCCCCTATTTCATATGAAGTTAAATCAGATTTTATATAAGAATCCAATATATTTAACACCAATTTTATATTATCAATATCTCTTTTTACCGAATAATCTATCTTATCAATACTTATATTTATCTGTTCTAAATAGTTATTTTTATAAATATTTTTAAATAAAATAAAAACAATTACAGATGATATAATAATAAATATAGAATATGGAATAATTAATTTTAGAAAAAGTCTTATATTATTTTTCATGATAATTACTCCTTACTGCTTTTAAACTTGAAGAAAGAAAGCTCTTCTGCTATTTCATTAACTATTTTAGAAGCCTTCATACTAGATTCAGCACTTTCATTAGCAAATTTTGTATTGCTTTTTGTTATTTCATTAATTTTAGAAACTATGGTATTAATATTATTTATTCCAGTTCTTTTATCATTAGACATCTTATAAACTTCAGAAAGCGAATTTGAAGATTCCAAAGCAGAAGATTCTATACTGTTAAGTACATCAGAAGATTGATTTACAAATTCACTTCCATTTTCTATTTTCGAAACTGCCCCTTCTACTATATTAGTAATATTATCAGCAGAATCTGTTACTGTCTGAGCCAGAGTACGTACTTCTGTAGCGACAACAGCAAAACCTCTTCCCTGATTTCCTGCTCGTGCTGACTCAACTGCCGCATTAAGAGCAAGAATATTAGTTTGTGAAGCTATTTTCTGTATAGTTTCTATGATATTAGAAATTTTATTACTAGATTCTGTGATCTCATTCATATTATCTTTTATTTCACCTATCATCTTAACACCAACTTTAGTATTCTTAAACGATTCATCACTCATAGATTTAGCATTATCAGTTTTTTTGGCGGCATATTCTATGGAAGATGATATTGAATTAATAGCATCTGTCAAGTTGGATAAAGCATTGGACTGTTCATTTGCTCTTTCTGATAATTCTACACTGATTTTTGCTATAGCCTCACCATTTTTGTTAACTTCTTCTACACTAGTCTTTATTTTATACATTGTTTTGCCAAGATTTCTCTGCATTTTATCTATAACATCAGAAAGTATTTTAGCATCGTTTATTCTTGATTTATTACTGCTAATTCTTAAAGTAAAATCACCTCTTGCCATATTTTCCAAACTTACTATAACATCATCTAATCTGTCTGAAAGCGGTACTAATGATATAGATGCTATTATCAATTCGCCTGCTATAAATAATATTCCAAAAAGTATAAGAAAAATTATTAAATATCTTGTACTTTTATAGTAAGATGAAACATCGCCTTTAACTGCAATATACCAAGGAGCATTATTGATTTTTTTTACAGTATACCAATAATTACCCTTTATATATATTGCATCATCTTTCATATTATTTCTAAAATAAGAAAATAAATCATCAGAAAATAAAAGCATATTAGTATTTAATATATATTCACTATTATCATGAGTTATATACAAACCGTCTTCTGTAACAACATTTACAGTTTTATCAACCGTGTTATTTCCTATAACAACATTCATATTATCAAAATCTATACCAAAATAACCTGCAAATCTATTATCAATCTTTATCTTATTAATAAAAGTTATTACCAAATTACCTGAATTAAAATCTATATAAGGTTCTGTTATATATAAATTTTTCTGAGAATTATAAGCATTAATATACCATTCTCTTTCAGTTTGATTATAATTTGACGGATATGTTATTCTTGAACTTATAAATATTCCGCCGCTGCTGTATGGAACAGTATTACAATAAAATACATCAAAATAATTACCAAACTGCTTAACATTTGTAATAGTTTGTGCTATATTAGAAGTACTAATACCTATTTCTGCATAAGAACTTAAAAAATCAAGAGAATTTATTATATCATCTACTCTGCTTTCTATATCATTTTTTGTCGTTTCTACATTTAAAGATATGCTTTTAAAATAGGAATCTTTATTAAGAGGAATAAATATTGACAGAAGTACAGCACTTATTATTAATACAAAAATAATGTAGGGCAATAAGAAACTTATTATAAGTTTGATTCTGTTTTTCATAAAAAAGTCCGAAATATATTATATAAATTAGGATATAGAATTTAAAAAAAAATTTCAAGTTAATAAATATAAAAATAACATATAAATTTTTATTTTCATGATCAGTAATAGACTTGTTTCAAAACTAATTTTATTTATAACTTGTGTGGACTAGCCCAACCGCTCTGCATACTACATAACATCCCCACTTCTTTTGCCTGCCGTAGGCAAGGCACCTACTTGGTGGTGACCCAAATAAGCATACTCTGTACACCTTCGGTGAAAGACTGCATATTTATATATTAAAATTATAGTTTATGCAACATGTAAAACATAATATTTGTAATTTTAAAATTAAACAATTTTATATTTAATGTTATCAAGTAGTCTTGAAACAAGTCTAATAATAAATTTGTTTAAGAGCCATAGATATTGCACAGTTTTAGTTTAAAAAAAGGAGGTATTCCTTATAATTTAAATTATCACAACAAACAAAAAGGAATAGCTAT
>NZ_CASEGO010000019.1 GCF_949287625.1 uncultured Brachyspira sp.
CTTCCACCGTTGGGTTACCTATTGAAGAAGGAATGTGTGAAGCTCCTATTCAGCTTGATAAAAATTATCCATTAAGTTTATGTGTTGATTATAATTGGTTTGCAAATGGATTTAAAAATCCTGATTTCCAATCTAGGATAGGATTAACTCATGAACTTGCACACGTTATTCATGGCAGGTATTTTCGTAATTAAGGACAAATAAGTGAAGGATTTGCAGAATTAGTGCCCCATTATTTAATGGGATATGAGGAAAGAAATTTAAAACACCAAAAATCAATTACTTCTTTTCAAGAAGAAAATATGCTTAGTATGACATTTCTCAACCAAAAAGGAATGTTTGCCGTCGATGAAATGGATGGGCGAGAAACACAGCAGTTAAAATCTTATATGTCAGTTTATTTATGGATGTTGGCATATACAAAACGAGTAGAAAACATATATGGGCTTAACAAGTTTGATGCTACAAATTTTATGCTGAACGAATTTTCAAAAATTGATAATTATAACTGGGAGGATAAAACTAAAGCGGTAGCTGATATAATTAGAATGCCTAAAGATGATGTTATGAATGGATTGATTTTACAAAAAGAAGGAAAGCAACATATTCAAACCATTATCATTAATCAAAAATTAAAACAACATAATTGTTTATCCATTTAATTCGTAAACCGTGAGTTAAGCATCACCAATCGCAACACCCTCGATTTTCGGGGGTGTTTTTTTGTTTAAAGAACTTATGTAATCGAACGGTTTTCTAAGGTTATACGAGATTCTACGGTCTTGTAATTTCAAGTTCGAAAGTAAAAGGTGTAAAATCTCTCTTTTGGTTTCTACTTTCGAACTCTGAAAAATTTGATATGCGTTATTGCCTAAGGAAAGTATTGTAGATATTGCAATTGAAAATTTTTCATCCGCTTTTGTTAACAGTTCTGATTTCCCTTCAAGTTCATATTGTTCTTTTTTTAGGTCTTCATTCATATCTCGGTATTCTTCCGGTGTAATATGTCCTTCAAGAAGCAAAGAGCGTAGACGTTTAATTTTATCCTGACAGTCATCATATTGTTTACGTACAGCCTTTACTTCACGATTATGGGCTTCATTTTGTTTATTAATGATTCTTTCCATATCAGTTTTAAGATATCCCATAATTTCTTGGGGTAAGGACAAGTTTTTTAATTCATCTTCAATTTGTTGCAAAATTATATTCTCGTTGACCTGTGGATTTTTGCAATTTCCTTTGAAATGAGAACATTTTAAGTAAACATATTCTCGTCCACTGGGTTTTATTTTACGGTCACTGCTAATCATACAACCACATTCTCCACAAGTTATTAATCCGCGAAAAATAAACGGTTTGTCGGTTGTTTTAAAATGTTTTGGTGTTTCAGGTTTGCGTCCGTGCATAATATCTTGACACGCGTTAAACAATGCAGGAGCTATTAAGGTTTCATAATTATGTTTATACCATTGGTCTTTATAGAACATTTCACCAATATAAAATTTATTATTTAATTTCTTAATTTGAAATATTCTATAACCTCAATAAGTTCATTAGCCTCACTAAGTAAAGACTGTGAAGCTGCAGTTGCTTCTTCCACTAAAGCAGCATTTTTTTGAACAGAAGAATCCATATTACTTATAGCAGAATCAACCTGTTCTATACCTTTTTGCTGTTCCTGAGATGCTATATTTATTTTATCCATCATAGCTGAAGCATTATCCATCTTTTGCGAAATATCAGCAAACATTTCTTTTGATTCTTTAACACTTTTAGCAGCTAAATCAGCTTTATCATTACTGTCTGCTATTAAAGCTGTAATATTTTTTACAGATTCCTGAGTATTTTGTGCCAAGTTTCTTACCTCGCTTGCGACAACTGCAAATCCTTTACCTTGATCTCCCGCTCTTGCTGCCTCTACTGAAGCATTAAGAGCAAGTATATTGGTTTGAAATGCTATATTTTCTATAAGTTTGGTAATGTCCATTATTTTAGTGCTTGCCTCATGTACATCATTCATTTTATTAACACTTTCTTCTATTATAAGTCCTGCATTATTCAAGGCATCTTTAGCATCAGTTACCATGCTTGTGCTTTCTGCAACACTTTCTGCTGATTCTTTTATTGCACTAGCCATTTCATTCATAGAAGCAGCAGTCTCTTCCAAACTTGAGGCCTGCGATTCTGTTCTTTGTGATAAATCATTATTACCTGCCAAAACCTGATTTGCCGCAGTTGAAACTTGTTCTGCAGAGTTTTTTACAGTTGTAACTACTTTATTTAAATTATTTAAAATATTTTCACAGTTTTTAGCTATATCTCCCCATTCATCATTCATATTTAAAAATGTATTATCTATATGAAATGATATATCCCCGCTTGAAATTCTAGACATATCTTTGGATAATCCTACTATTATACTTGTAACCTTATACCTTAAAATGATAGGTACTATAATAGATGCTATTATGATAATTATTAAGGATATAATTATCATGACATTTCTCATCATATCGCTGTCTTTAAATATATCACTGTTAGCAGCCATTATTTCAAGTATCCAATACTGTCCTTCTGCAATTTCTAAAGGAATAAAATAATATGTGGCATAACCTTTATAATATGTTGTATAATCCTCAAAGGATATAGTTTGTCCTTTTGATAATGTTTCAAATACATTACGATCTTTATATTTAGGGTATATATCGTACATATTTATTCCTAAGTTTTCTGTACTTCCCATATCATACATCAAATTTCCGTAGTGATCGAATAGTAAACTTTCAGAGTGTTCAAAAGGCTGTATATTTTTCATAGTTTCGTTTAATGTTTCTATTTTTATATCAGCGGTTATGACACCTATAGGCTTATTTTGATACATTATTGGTATAGCCCAAGTATACATTGATACTATATCATTATTACCGATATTAAATTCATATATGCCCGATAAATATTCTTTTCTTTTTGTTATAGGTTCATTATAGTAGTCAGCATCTATTTCATCTTTACTCATAGATCTTTCTGTTACAGTATTAGCTGAAGATCTTGATATATAGTATGTTTGCTGTCCTTCAGTTAAAGGATAATCATTAATATAATTAGCATCATTTCCTATAGCATTAGGCTCTAAAGCTATCATAATTCCTATTACAGTATTTGGCAGTATATTAAAGAAATTTTTTGTTACACTTTCATATGCTTTTCTATCTGCAACACCAGAATTGTACATATTTTCTAATGTATATTTAAGTCCTGTTATTTGATATAAATCTTCTTTTACAACAGCACTTAATTTATTTCCTTCTCCTTTAGCAACCTCTTCCAAAATTTTATAAGATAATTTTTCACTGATATTTTTAACATAAATAATATTGATTATATTTGATACTGCTATCATTATTAATAGCGGAATCAATATAACCAAACTAATCTTGACTTGTAAACTTACTTTCTTAAACATACTATAAACCTCTTATCCTTATTAATTTTTTAATTTAAAATATTCTATAGTTTTTATTAATTCATTAGCTTCACTAAGCAATGATTCAGATGCAGATGTTGCTTCAGATACTAAAGCGGCATTCTTTTGCACAGCACTGTCCATATTGCTGATTGCAATATTAACCTGATCTATTCCTCTTTCCTGTTCCTGTGCTGCTGTGTTTATTTTATCCATTACCATAGAAACATTATCCATTTTTCCCAATATTTCGCTGAATATTTCCTGAGATTCCTGAACACTGTTTGCGGCTAATTTTATTTTATCATTGCTGTCTGTTATTAGGGAAGTAATACTTTTCACAGATTCCTGAGTATTTTGTGCTAAGTTTCTTATTTCGCTCGCTACTACTGCAAATCCCCTTCCTTGTTCTCCAGCTCTTGCTGCCTCAACTGAAGCATTAAGTGCCAGTATATTAGTTTGAAATGCAATATTTTCTATGAGTTTTGTAATGTCCATTATTTTACTGCTTGCCTCATAAACATCATTCATTTTATTTACACTATCTTCTATTATATCACCTGCCTTATTTATATATTCTTTTGCATCAGTTACTATACTTGTACTTTGAGCAACACTTTCTGCTGACTCTTTTATAGCACTAGCCATTTCATTCATAGAGGCAGCGGTCTCTTCCAAACTTGAGGCTTGCGATTCTGTTCTGTCAGATAAGTCAGTGTTTCCTGTTAGTACTTCATTTGCGGCAGTAGAAACCTGTTCAGCGGAATGTTTTACTGTTGAAACTACTTTATTTAAATTATTTAAAATGTTTTCACAGCTTTTAGCTATTTCGCCCCATTCATCATTCATATTTAAAAACTTATGCCCTATATGGAAAGATATATCGCCGTTTGATATTTTGTGCATATCTTTAGATAAACCTACTATCATACTTGTTACTTTTCTTTTAATTATAATAGGAACTATTACAGCACTTATAATTACTATCAGAGCTGATATAATCATCATAATATTTCTTATTATATTGCTTTCTCTTAATATAACATCATTAGGAGCAGTTAGTTTAAATCCCCAATATCTTCCCTTAGATATTTCTAAAGGAGTGAAAGAGTATGTGTAATATTCTTTTAAAGTTCCGCTGAAATTTTCAAATATTAGATTTTGTCCGTTTTTTATCTTATTATAAACATCATTTTCTTTATAATATGGATATACAGTATCAAGTGTTTTATACATATATTTAGGATCATCACTGTCATATACTATATTTCCTGCATTATCAAATAATGTAACTGTTGTACCTTCAAATGTTTTTATTTTGGAAAGTAAATCATTAAGAGAATTAGCTAGTACGTCTAAACCTATGATACCTATAACTTTATTGCTGCTATCTTTAATAGGTACTGCCCAAGTATATAAAACATTTCCAGAAGCAGAAGTATATATATCTGTAATATATACTTCTGCCGTATTTAAGGCATTTACATAATATTCTTTCTGAAATATAGAAGAATCTGAATATGATTCAAATATGCCTGTTCCATTTTCTCTTGAAACAGAATAGTTAAATCTTCCATTTGCTTTTGAGTATTTAATAGAATTAGTATAGTTAGAATCATTATCTAATACATTCGGTTCAAATGCTATATGTATAGAAGTAATTCTTTGTGAAAGTTTTGTGAAGAAATTGTATACTGTTGTTTCATAAAAAGTTCTGTTTGTCATTCCGTCGCTGTAAAAACCTTCTATAACTTTTCCAAGTCCCATAGTATAATAGAGATCATCTTCCATGAATGATTGTAATGCCGCTGTTTCTCCTTTAGAACTTTCCTCCAAAATTTTGTATGACAGTTTTTTACTTGCTTCTTTTACATAAATAACATTAATAGTGTTTGAAATGATAAGCATAATTAGCAAAGGTATTAATATTGATAAGCTAATTTTTATTTGGAGACTAAATTTTTTAATCATAATAAAAATCCTAATATATAATTGAAAACATTATATATAATTTATTTACATATTTCAATAATAATGGTAATTTTATTTAAAATAAAACTGTTAATATTGGAATTAAAAAAAATATATATTATGATTTTAATTTAAAATATTCTATAGCTTTAATTAAATCATTAGCTTCGCTTAATAAAGATTCAGATGCAGATGTAGCTTCAGATACCAAAGCAGCATTTTTCTGCACAGCACTGTCCATATTATTAATAGCTATATTAACCTGATCTATTCCTTTTTCCTGTTCCTGAGCTGCTGTGTTAATTTTATCCATTACAGCAGAAGCATTATCCATTTTTTCTAATATCTCATTAAATATGTTTTTAGATTCCTCAACACTGCTTGCCGCTAATTTTATTTTATCATTGCTGTCTGTTATAAGAGAGGTAATATTTTTTACAGATTCCTGAGTATTTTGTGCTAAGTTTCTTACTTCGCTTGCTACAACTGCAAAACCTCTTCCCTGATCTCCAGCTCTTGCAGCTTCAACTGAGGCATTAAGTGCAAGTATATTAGTTTGAAATGCTATTCCTTCTATGAGTTTTGTAATATCCATTATTTTGGCACTTGATTCATAAACATCATGCATTTTAGTAACACTGTCTTCTATTATGAGTCCTGCTTTATTTAAAGATTCTTTAGCATCAGATACCATAGCCGTACTTTGAGCTACTCCTTCAGCGGATTCTTTTATAGCACTAGCCATTTCATTCATAGAAGCAGCAGTCTCTTCCAAACTTGAAGCCTGCGATTCTGTTCTTTCAGATAGATCATTGTTTCCTATTAAAACTTCATTTGCGGCAGTAGAAACTTGTTCTGCTGAATGTTTGACAGTATTAATTACATTATTAAAATTATTCATAGCCTTATCCCAGCCTCTAGCTATATCGCCCCATTCATCATGTCTTTTTTCAAAGCCTTTAGGTATTTCTATAGTCAAATCTCCTCCTGACATTCCTACAATATCTTCAGCTAAAACCATTATAATATTAGATACTTTTTTTCTAATTATTATAGGTGTAATTATTACAGAAATAATTAATATAAGAATTAATATTAATATTAATATCATAATATTTCTTATATTATTTGTTTCTGCTTGTATTACTCTGCTTGGAGTAAGTATTTCTATACCCCAATAGTATCCGTCAAGCATTGGTATTGGAGATATTACATATGTTCCTACTTCATCAAATACTGATGTGTAATGTTCAAAGTCTAAAGATTGTCATGAATGTACATTTTCTATTATCTGAAAATCTTGATACCAGTTATATACTTCATAAGCATTTTTTCCTATTCCATCTGCTTTTCCAGCATTATATACCAAATTACCTGTTGTATCAAAAAGAATTACTTGGCTCTCACTATAAGGCTTTATTTTTTCTATAGACTTTGACAAACTTTCAGCTGTTACATCTGCTATAACCACACCTATGTTCTTACCATTATTGTCAAATATAGGAATAGACCATGTATACATTTCTACTTGAGAACCTCCCAGATTATACATATATACTGGGGTTATATATGGTTTTGATGTATTTTTAGATGTTGTAAAATAATCAGCATTTACTTCTGACATACTAAGTTTCTGAATAGATATGTTTCCATTATTTTTTGTCAGATATACAGCGAATTGACCGCCTACATTATTGTATAATTCGCTATTAGCATAATCAGTATCGCTGTCTATTAAATCTTTATTAAATAAACAGCCCATAGCAATGATATTGGCATCATCTTCTTTTGTATAATTGCTTATAGTTGTTATATATGTGTTTCTGTCTTTTATTCCTATATCATACAGAGCTTCTATCGCTGAAGCCATTTCGCTTAGATGATTATATTCTATTTTTAATATGTTTTGCCCTCTGTAAGATTCTGCTTCAACGGACTTTTTAAGATAGTCTAAAGATTTTCTTCTATTGGCATTATTTACAAGTACTATATTAATAATGCTTGATACTATAATCATAGCAAAAAATATGCTAAGTATTAATAAACTAATTTTGAATTGCAGTCCGACTTTTTTAAACATAGATGACTCCGAAGTTTATATGTAACTTATTTAGAATATTAGTTAATATAAAAAAGAATATTTATAATATGTAAGTTTTGTAACGTATGAATTGTTTTTTGTAAAAAATTGTAACGGTTCGGTTCGGTTCGGTTCGGTTCGGTTCGGTTAGTACTCATAAATTATACATCTTACACTAATTTAATACTAGCACAAAAACATAAAATGTCAATACAAATTATACATTATTAATTAAGTGATGATTTATTTTCTGCCGATTTTAACATGTTTTTAAAATTCCAAGTAAATAATGTTACAGTTGTACATACTGCTATAAAATCTGCTATAGGTTCTGCAAGTAATACAGCCATAACTTTATCCTCAAAAAATATAGGAAGTATAAATATAAGCGGTATTAATAGTATAACCTTTCTTAATATAGCAAGAAATGCTGATATTTTGGCATTACCTAAAGCGACAAATGTCTGCTGACATGCAGTTTGAGCTCCGAATATTAAAGAGCTTGCCATATATATTCTTAAAGCCCATATGCTGTAATTTATTAACTCTTCATTGCTTGTAAATATCCTTACAAATAAATATGGGAAAAATATTGATATTGTCCACATTAAAGTAGAAAATGATAAACAGCTTATAAGAAGTATTTTAAAAGTACTTTTTACTCTTTGCAGATTTCCAGCCCCGTAATTATAGCTTATAATAGGCTGAGCTCCCTGAGTAAGTCCCATTATAGGAAGAAAAGAAAACTGCATAATACTGCTTAATATTGTCATAGCTCCTACTGCTAAATCTCCTCCGTATTTTAAAAGAGAAGTATTAAAAGATACAGATAAAATACTTTCGGTAAACTGCATTATAAACGGAGAAAATCCCAAAGCTAAGCATGGAAGTATTATATTAGGCTGTATTTTGAAGTTTTTTATTTTTAATTTTAGAATTGTTCTTTTTGAAGTCATAAATGAGAGAATCCATATACAGGATATTGCCTGTGATATGATTGTAGCAAGTGCAGCACCTCTTACGTCCATATTAAATACAAATATAAATATAGGATCTAATATAATATTAACTATAGCTCCTATTAAAACTGTGAGCATGCTAGTCTTAGCTTTACCTTGTGCTGTTATAAAAGTATTCAGCCCCAATGCTAACTGCACAAATATTGTTCCAATAGAGTATATTCTTAAATATCTTAATGCGTATATGATAGTGTTTTCGCTTGCCCCAAAAAGCATAAGTATAGGCTTTGCAAATATTATTAGTATTATAGTTAGAGTGATAGAGATTATAATTAAAGTCATAGTACAGTTTCCAAGTATCTCTTCTGCTTTATCATAATGTTTTTTTCCCATCATAATAGATGCACGAGGAGATCCTCCCATACTTATAAGATATGCAAATGCTGATACTGCTATAATGACTGGCATTGTCACTCCTACACCCGTTAAAGCAGCGGCACCTATATCTTTAATATGACCTATATACATTCTGTCTACTACATTGTATAATACATTTATTATTTGTGCTGCTATTGCAGGAATTGCCAATTGAAATAATAATTTGCCTACAGGCTTATTTGCCAGATCATTAGTTTTTTTATCGGTATTTGAATTGTTTAATACTGCTTCATTTTCCATAGTTATTTCCGCATAATAATTTTTTAATAAACTTATAATATGATAAACCTATTTATATTTTAGTCAAATTATTAACATATGAATTATTTATTTTACATATTTACATACATACTATTATTGACTTAAAAAATTAATAATTATATCATTAAACCTATAAACTTTTAGGATATACAAATGAAAAAAATATTTCTTATATTCATAATCTCTATCGTTTTTATTATTTCCTGCTCTGATTATAATGCTGTAAAAGTTTTTACAATAGTTCATATGAATGATACACATTCAAAGAATAACGAATTTGTAACTGTATCAAAAGAAAATGGAACTGCAAACAGATACGGCGGAGCTGCAAGAAGAAAAACTTTTATTGATGATATAAAAAAGACTAATGAAAATGTTATAGTTATGCATGCGGGAGACACTATTACTGGAAGTGTTTTTTCTATTGTTTATCAGGGAATGGACGAAGTTGAACTTATGAATGATTTGGGTGTTAATGTATCTACGCTTGGAAATCATGAATTTGATTTTGGTATAAATCAGCTTAATAATATTATAAGTAACAGAAACTTTCCTACAATAGCATGCAATGTAAAAGTTATTTCTACTGGTGAAAATTATGTGCCTTCTTATATGATAACTAATATTAAAGGTATAAATGTTGCTATAGTAGGAGTATTGCAAAGCGAGAAAATGAATATTACTCAGGGGCTTGATTATATAGATATAGAAGATGAAATATTATCTTTAAAAAATCTTTTTAATACTGTTCCTATAAATACGACAAATGACATGACAATTTTATTAAGCCATGCAGGATTTGATACTGATAAAAAAATAGCAGAGAGTATGCCTAATGTATTTAATATTATAATAGGGGCACATACTCATACATTGCTTGAAAAACCAGTGATTATAGGAAATACTACTATAGTGCAGGCTGGAGAGTATGGTGAGTATATTGGTACTATAGATGTGATGTTTAAAAATGGAAAATATGCTTATCCTAATTATAAACTTACAAGATTAGATGAGACTATCAAAGAAGATGAAGCTGTCCTTGCAAAAATAGATGAGATGCAAAAAGAAGTTGATAAAGAGTTTAATACTGAAATAGCTGTTTTGCCTTATGCTTTAACTGATGAAGATGTAAGAAATAAATCTACGGCTTTAGGTAATTTTGTTTCGGATATAGTCGCTTCATCACAGGAAGGCATTGATATAGCATTAATTAATTCAGGCTCTTTAAGAGGAGAGCTTCCAAGCGGAAAAGTCACATTAGGAAATATTTATGAGTTTTTTCCTTTTGATAATCTTATAATACTAACCACTTTAAGCGGAAGTGAATTAAAAAATATATTGGAATTATCAGCTTCAAGAGTAGGGGAGGGAGCATTTTTACAAGTTTCAAAAGACTGCATTATTAATTTTGACAGCAATGGAAAACTTTTAGAATCATATATAAAAGGAAAGCCTATAAATGATAATGAAAAATATGTTGCAGCTGTTGCTGACTATATATTTAATGGAGGCGAAAAATATATCGATTCTAACGGTAAGCCTTTATTTCAGTACGGAGAAAATACTATACATACAGGGCTTGATATAAGAGATTTGATAATAAAAAAATTAAAAGAATATAAAAATGTTCCAGAGAGTGCCATTGATAATAGAGAGCGTATAATATTTAATTAAAAAATTGTAATGTATATAGAAACGATTTTATTTTTTAAGTATAATATACTTGTTTCAAAACTAAATCAATATATGTAATTACACTATTTTAATTTTTAGTATTTTTATCTTATAAGTGGGGCTTTGCCCCACACCCCACTTCTTTTGGTGCCCCAAAGAAGCAAAAAGACTGCATATTTATATATTAAAATGATAATTTATACAACATGTAAAACTTGTAATAATTAATATTATATAATTTAGCATAAAACAACAAACTATTAAAATTATTTGTCAAGTACTTTTAAAACAAGTCTAATATTTAATTAAAAAGGGGCTGTAAATAACAACCCCTATATTTGCTTAATAATTATACTTATTTCAAAGCAGCTGAAAGTTCGGCGTATCCTGCATCTTTTAGATAATTAACATTTTTAAATCCGTTATCAAGCATATACTGAACAGTTCTTCCAGAGCGTACTCCGCTTTTACAATAGAACATATATTTTTTGTTTTTGTCTAATGATAATAATTTTTTGCTGTAGCCTTTAGCTCTGTAGTCAATATTAACAGCATTTTTTATAGTTCCTGTTTCTTTAATTTCTTCTGGTGTTCTTGCATCAACTAAGATTATATTTGGATCAGATTTAAGTAATGATACAAAGTCATTAAGTGCTAATCCGTTTTTGCCCACAACTTTTATATTGTCAAGTTCGTATGATTCGGTTTTTGCTGTTTGAGCATTGCTCATAACTGCTGTTAATAATAGTGTGAAAATAATAAAAAGATTTCTTTTCATAGGTGTACTCCCTATATGTATATTTAATTTACTAATTAGACGAAAATTTTTTATAAAAGTTCCCAAAAAATGTAATTTTTTTATTTTTTATAATAAAATTTTATTTTGATATATTTATCAATTTAATTACTTCAATGGTATTTGATAAAATTATATATACTGAAAATTCTTAAGTTTGTCAATTTTTTTATTCAACTTTTGGCGAAGCCCGCCGCACACCACAGGTGGACTTCGTCAAAGTTGCAAAAAGTGCAAGTCTAAAAATAGTACTAATTATGTTTTATATGTAGAACAAATTATTAAATTTAGACTGAAATATAGCCTTTCGCTGAACTTCGTCGGCACGCAGAGCGGGCACGACTGTGTACTTCGCAGGGCTAGTCACCGCAAATACTAAAATTTAAAACTTTATTTTTTGACAAACTACATCTGTTTAGGTATAACCTATAAATTATAAGATTACATATCCTATAATCAACTTTTTTAGTAGGTATTAATTTGGCCATTTGTGTTAATACACATAACTAAAGTTTGGAATATGGTAAACCCTAAAATTAAAGGATATTGAATAACTATAAGTATTAATAAATTTAATGCTAAAACAAGTACTATGAAATAATTATGTACATGATTCGCAAACTTCTTCAAGTTCAAAGTTGGATTTAGGAGTTTTCATATAGTATAATGTTTTAAGTCCCAAATCCATAGCATACTGAATATCGTCCCAAAGTTCTTTAGCAGAATCAGGCTTTACATAATAAAGATTTAATGACTGAGACTGATCTATATATCTTTGTCTTACAGCAGCAAGTTCTATAATAGTTTTAGCAGGTATAGACCAGCATCTCTGATAATATTCTCTGTTCTTTTTTATATTAGGTACTAAACTAGGAAGAGTTTGTATGCCTTCTTCTACAAAGTATAAATCTACTATAGGCTCTATTGATTCTGTAGCAGATACACTTTTGCCTGATGTGGCAGTTGGTGCTATGGCTCCATGGAATGAAAAACGTACTCCGCTTGTTTTTATTTCTTCTGCAAGTTTATCCCATTTCTCTTTATCTAAAGATACATTTAGTTTGTTTCTTTTATTTAATAATGACATATGAAAAGGAGTAAGTCCGTCTTTCCATTTTGATTCATTAAATGTTTTATAAGGTCCTCTTTCTTTTGCTAGTAAATTCGAAGCTTGATATATATGATAGTATAAATCATCAAATACCTTATTTGTAAACTCCAAAGCTTCTCTGTCTGTGTATTTTAATTTATTAGAAGCAAGTAAATTAGCATAGTTTATAACCCCTATGCCAATAGGTCTATTTTTTTTATTTGCTATTTCTCCCTCTTTAACTGGATAAAACTGTGTATCTATTATATTATCGCAGCCTCTTAAAAGAGTATAGCAGAATGATTTTTTCTTTTCTTCATCAAAGTTTACCCAAGACATTAAGTTTATAGACACCAAATTACATATGCCTATTTCGCCGCTTTTTTTCCTTTGTATAATTTCATATTCTCCTTCTTCATTTATAACATATTTTTCATCTATAAGTTTTGAAGGATATGAAGGTATAACAATTTCCTGACAAAGATTAGAAGCCCCTACAAATTTATTAACCATATTCTGTTCGTTAATATTATCTACAAATGTTAAATATAAATTTCCTGTTTCCTGTCTTACTTTTAATATTTGAAACAGTAAATCTTTAGCTTTAATTTTCTTTTTTCTTATAGAAGATTTACTTTCATAATACATATAAGCAACATTAAATTTTTCTCCATATTCCTCATTAAGAAGCGGAGTTTCTTTAGGGTCAAACAATGTTACATACCCATCTTTATTAACACGTTCTCTGAATATATTACTTATTCTAATAGAATAAACTAATTTTCTGGCTCTAGTATCTTCAGTTCCTCCGCCATCTTTAAGCATAATAAGGTCTAATACATCTAAATGCCACCAAGGAAAAGTAATAACACAAGCTCCCTTACGTACTCCGCCCTGATTAAATGATGATATAGTTTGTTCTACTCTTTTTATAAAAGGTATAGGTCCGTCAGAACGCCCCCTGTTAGTTTGTATAGTAGAGCCTGAAGCACGTATATATGATGCATCATAAGCAATACCCCCTGAAAACTTCGAGTATAATGCCATATTTCCGTCAGTCTGATTCAAACTCCAAGTATCATCATCTGGGGTATTTAATATACAGCTTGCTAATTGTGCTTTTATAGTCATACTGTTTGCTATTCTTGGTGTTGCAAATGTGACTTCATGTCTTGAAAGCATATCATAAGTTTTTTTTATGTATTTTAATCTTTCAGCTTTGCTTATTTCAAGTTTATCTTTATTTTCACCTTTATAATAATCATTATAAAAAGAAAACATAGCAGCAGTCATATATGTTATTTGAGGAAGTTCTAATTTTTTATTTCCTATATTTTTACAGTACTTTTTATAAAATATTGCCAAACCTTTATATGTGAAAAGCAAATCTCTATTAGGTTCTATCATAGAGTTAATTTTATCTAATTCTTTATCAGAAAATAATTTTACTATATCTTTATCGTATATTTTGTATTTTATTCCCTTTTTTAAAAAATTTTTTATATGAGGGTATGAACCTATTTTTTTAAGACCGCAAGTTTCTTTATATATTTTCATTAAATATAATTTTTCTGCTATAGTATCATATACAGGATAAAGCGGACTTATCATATTAACAGCTGTATTAATGAGTTCATCATATAATACTTCTATTTTCATTTTATCATTAATTTTAATGTTCAGTCCTTCCAAAAGCTGATTGGTAAAAGCATCTATTCCGCCAGTAGCCCAATTAATAACTTTTCTTAATTTTTCTTCATTGAAGGGTTCTTCTCTTCCGTCCCTTTTTATAATTATATGCTTTTTATCTTTTGTAAGTTCTATCATAATTTTTGTCCCATTAGTTTTGCTTTTAACAATAAAGTAATATTATAAATCGTTTTTTAATGCACCTTTTTGATATGAGGTATTAGTAGTTTCCTGCAAAGCAGCATTTTGTTTATTTATATCTCTGTAGCTGTTAAACCAGTCTATTATATCAGATTTCTTCTCAGATAAATATTCGGTTTCTACATCTATATCTTTTAATCTTACACCAGCCCAATATTTAATAAAATGCTCACTTATAGATGAGTTAATTCCAGAAACTTCTTTGCCGTCAAATAGGTATTTAGCCCATTTTATCTCTTCATTAACCGTATATTCTGTCATTGCCCTTGCTGTATCATTAAACCAGCCGTTTTTAAATAGGTGAGAAAATCCTTGATTAGCTTCTTTCCTTAAGATTGTCATTATATTTTTACCAGTAGGTACATGAACATTAAGTTCATCATGTGCTATTAGTTTAATAGTTTTTGTAAATCCAGCTATTGCATTATCATAACTATTATTTATTGTAAAAGTTACAAGAAAAGAGAATGGGAATTTTATACCTTCAAGCAAATATATTCCTACTAATAGTTTTAATATAGCTTGTTTTTTTTCATCTAATGAGGCATTAGAGTTTTCAAGATTGCATAACTCATCAACATTTCCGAATAATTCAACTTCTTTTTCCATTCTGTGCTTTACAAACTCATCATTATATACCAAATCCAATGTTTCGCTGGCCTGATGACCGAAAACTTCAGAAAGTCCGTATGAATAACTTTCCGCATGTATATTTTCTTCTATGGCTATTCTTGCATATAGTATAGACCATATTGAACTTGTAACTATTCTGTTCAGTATAGATGAAAATCCGCTTGTAACACCGCTGTCCATTAAAGTTTGATATGCTATATTGAGTTTGAAAGCCCTTTGAGCATCTTCGGGAAGTGAAGAAAATCTAGTTTTATCCGATTTGTAGTCAACTTCTTTAGAAAACCAAGTATTGCCTTCGCTTGCCTCTTTTAATTTTCTTGCTACTTCATGACTTACAGAATCTATTCTTATATAATGTCCGAAATCTCCAAAAAATATTTTCTCATTTTCTGGTTTTTTATCTATATCTATAACTTTCATACTTAACCCCATACAGTTTTACTTGTCTCTTAATAATTGATTAGTTATTCTAATTTTCTTTTTTATATTTGTCAAGGAATTTTAATTGCTTCAAATAGAAATTTATTTAACTTTTTCATATATATTTATACAGTTGTAATTGTAATACTTATATTATTATTGACTGCAGGTTTATATTGTTATAAAATAGAACAATTAAATATTATTTTGGAGATTTTATTATGAGTAAGTTATTAAAATTATTTTTAGTATTATTTATATTCATATTTGTAATTTCCTGCGGAGGAAACAGTACAAAATATGAAGAGGGAGTTTTAAGGCTCAATGTAGGACCTGAACCTCAAACTATAGATCCTACATTAAACTCAGCAATAGACGGAAGTATATATATAATACATGCTTTTGAAGGTCTTGCAGCAAAAGACAAAGAAGGAAAAATAGTAGGAGGCGTTGCAGAAAGCTGGGATATAAGCGATAATGGAAGTAAATACGTATTTCATATTAGAAGCAATGCTAAATGGTCTGACGGAAAGCCAGTAACAGCAAATGATTTTGTATACAGCTGGAGAAGAGCAGCTGATCCTAAAACTGCAGCTAATTATAGTTATCAAATGGAACCTTTGAAAAATGCTAAGAAGATTACAGCTGGAGAAATGCCTGTTGATTCATTGGGAGTTAAGGCAATAGATGATAATACATTGGAGGTAACATTAGAAGCTCCTATTCCGTATTTTGATCAGCTTATGGCTTATCCTGTATACTTCCCATTAAGAGAAGATATTATAGAGGCAAATCCAGATACTTGGACTATGAATCCAGAAACTTATATAGGAAACGGACCTTTTAAAATGACTGAGAGATCTATTGATGACAGAATAGTTATGGAGGCTAATACCAATTATTGGAATATATCATCTATAGTTCCTAAAAAATTAGTTTTTGTTTTAATGGATAATGGTACTTCAGTAGTTGCTGGTATTAAAGAGGGATCTATATATTTCTCAGACAGAGTACCTACTCAGGATATGGATGCATTAAGAGAAGAAGGTTATTTACAGATAAAACCTTATTTGGCACTTTATTATTATAGTTTGAATAATACCAATGAAATATTAAAAGATGTAAGAGTGCGTAAGGCTTTATCACTTGCAATAGACAGAAATTATATAGTAGAACAGGTTACAAGGGGAGGACAGATTCCAGCAGCAGCGGTAGTTCCTTCATTAATTTCAGATGTAAGCGGAAGTTTCAGAACAAACGGCGGAGATTATTATAGTTTAAAAACTGAAGATTATAATAAAAATATCGAAGAGGCTAAAAAATTACTGTCAGAAGCAGGATATCCTAACGGACAAGGATTTCCAGTATTAGATTTTAAAACCAATCCTGGTGAGCATACATCTATATTTGAGGCAGTACAGCAGATGTGGAAAAATAATTTGGGTATAGACAGCACAATATCAAGCGAAGAGTGGGCAGTATTTCAGCAGACACGTTTGGATAAATCTTATGTAATAGCAAGAAATGCATGGGTTGGAGATTATGATGATCCTATGACATTTTTAGGTATGTTTTTGAGTCATAGTGCACAAAACGTAGAAGGATATAATAATCCAGAATATGATGCCTTGCTTGCTGAGGCTTCATCTACAGGTGATAATAATATAAGAATGCCTATACTTCATAAGGCTGAAGATTTGTTTATGTCAGAAATGCCTATTATACCTATATATTTTTATACTTTGCCTGTTTTAGTTAATCCTAATTTGAAGGATGTGCAGTATGATGTTTTGGGTAAGCATAAATTTTTCTATGCTTATTTAGAAAATAATGAAAAATAAGAAATAGTTTGATATATTTTATATATAAGAAATATTTACTTTATTAAGGATTTTTATATGTATTTAAATAATTTTGAAGGATTAGAGTCTAAAGAAGTTTTTAGATGGTTTGCAGAAATTAGTAAATTTCCAAGAAGCTCCAAAAAAGAAAAACAAATAAGCGATTTTTTAGTGAAATTTGCTAAAGATAGAAATTTAGAAGTATATCAGGATAAAGTTTATAATGTTATTATAAAGAAAAAATCCACCAGCGGATATGAAAATATAGATCCTGTTATAATACAAGGTCATATGGATATGGTTTGTGAAAAAACTAGTGAATCTAAACATGATTTTGATAAAGATCCTATAGAATTAATAGTAGAAGGTGATGTTTTAAGAGCCAATAATACCACTTTAGGAGCAGATAATGGAATTGCTGTAGCTTATGCTCTTGCTTTACTAGATTCTAAAGATATACCTCATCCAGCATTGGAAGTTTTAATTACTTCTGATGAGGAGGCAGGCATGAGCGGGGCTTCTGCTGTTGCTTCCGAACATTTGAGCGGTAAAACACTTATAAATTTGGATGCTGAAGATGAAGGAATGTTCTGGGTAGGATGTGCAGGCGGACATAATATTATAGTTGAATTTGGCATTGATAAAGAAATAAATAAAAATAAAGCATTAAAAATAGATATATCAGGACTTAAAGGCGGACATTCTGGAATGGAAATTGATAAGCAGAGAGCTAATGCTATAAAAATATTAGGAAGGATTTTATATGAAGTAAAAGATTATATTAATATAGCATGTATTAATGGAGGAAGTGTTCATAATGCTATAGCTAAAAATGCTTATGCGGTTATAACATCTGCAAATTTAAATAATGTAAAGACTATCATTGAAGATATTTCTGAAAAGATAAAACATGAATACAAAGTTTCAGACCCAGATATAAAAATATCTGTCTCAGATTATGATAATGTTGAAGAATGTTATACTAATAAATTAACTAATGATGTAATAAATTTTATAATGCTTTCTCCAGACGGAGTTTTATATATGAGCAGAGATATTAAGGATTTGGTTCTTACCAGTTCTAATAACGGAGTAGCTGAAGAAAAAAATAATAAATTGTATTTTGATGTATTTATAAGAAGTTCATCAGAAAGTTCATCAAATGAAATAGTAAATAGAGTTAAAGCTTTGGCATCAGTTACTAATGCTATTGTAGCAAATGAAAATTCATATCCTGCTTGGGAATATGATCCTGATTCAAAAATAAAAGATATTGCTTGTGAAATATATAAAAGAATTACAGGTAAAGATGCGGTATTAAAAGCTGTACATGCAGGTTTGGAATGCGGAATATTAAAAAAGCCTTTGCCTAATACAGATATGATTAGTATCGGACCTAATATATATTATATTCATACTCCTAGAGAATATTTAAGTATATCTTCTACTGATATAATGTGGAAAGTCTTAAAAGAATTAATCATAAGTATAAAATGATTATAATATTATAGCCTATTAAAATCATAATGCTTTACTTTTGGGTATAGCATTATGATTTTTTTATATATTTTAAATATTGTTAATAGTAATTTATATGTTTTTTTGATATAATAGATTAAGCAGTTTTTTTGAATAAAATATGTTAATAATTCTGTAGATAAAATTTATAATATACTTGTTTAAAAACTAATTTTATTTATTAATTGTGGTACTAGCTCCACGCTTCTTTTGTGATGCTGGCACAAAGAAACATACGAAGTACTCATTATGCGAAATACTGCATATTTTAATACTGAAATTATAATTTATACTACATGTAAAACATTGTATTTTATAATTTTATACTCAATCTTATCAAGTACTTTTGGAATAAGTCTATTATGTATAAAAAATTATAAAATAATAAAAAAGTAAGAAATTGATATAAGTAAAGTTTAGTTTATAGGTATTGTTTTTATTAAGATATTAATATATATTAGATGTATATGTTATTTTGGAGAGTAATATGATATATAACAGTATACTTGATTTAATAGGAAATACTCCTATATTAAGACTAAATAATATAGAAGCAAAATTTGGTTTAAATAAAAATGTGGAATTGTACGGAAAGGTTGAAAAAAGTAATCCAGCAGGTTCTATAAAGGACAGAGCCGTAAAACAAATAATATTGGATTTATTTAAAGATGGAAAGTTAAAAGAGGGTTCAACTATAATAGAGCCTACATCTGGTAATACAGGTATTGCTATGGCAGCAATCGGCAGGTATTTAAAACTTAATGTTATAATAGTTATGCCTTCATCTATGTCTGAAGAGCGAAGAAAATTGATAAGAGATTATGGAGCCAAACTTGAATTAGTTGACGGCGGAATGGATGCGGCAGTTGAAAGAGCTAATCAATTAAACAGAAAAATACCTGATTCTGTTATACCAGGTCAGTTTGTTAATGAGTCTAATGTTATGGCACATTATCTTACAACTGCACCTGAAATATTTAGAGATATGATTGATGTTGATTATATTTTTGCAGGTATTGGTACTGGAGGTACTATAACTGGGATTGGTCAGTATGTGAGGGATAATAAAAAAAATACAAAAGTTATTGGAGTAGAGCCTGAATCTTCGCCTCTTTTAACTAAAGGGTGTGCTGCACCTCATAAGATACAGGGTATAGGGGCTAATTTTGTACCTAAAATATTGGATTTAACTGTAATATCAAAAATAATAGATGTATCAAATGACAATGCAATAAATACAGCCAGAGAAATTTGTTTTAATGAAGGATTATATGTGGGAATATCATCTGGAGCTAGTGTTTATGCCGCTATAGATTTATCTAAGGAATTAGAGGAAACTAATAAAAAAATAAAAATGCTTTGTATTTTACCTGATACTGGTGAGAGATACTCTTGGAATTAAAGGATATATTTATGAAATTAAAAACTTTTAATGAACTTCCTAATCAAAAAGATATAAAAGAGATTATTAAACTTATTAGAGATTATGCTTTTCCTAATTTTTTTAGAGAGAGTCCTAATAAAGATATTGTAAAAAAAAATATAGCAAAACTTTATATGAATATAGTTACTAATGATTCTTATTTGCTTGATTTTATAGAGCAGCTTGATGATATTACATTAAGTTTGCAGAAAGATTTAGAGTTTTTTTATCAGTCTGATCCTGCTTCAAAATCTTATGATGAGATAGTATTAACTTATCCGGGATTTAGGGCTATTTTTCATTATAGAATAGCACATATATTTTATAATCAGAGGGAATATCTAATAGCAAGAACAATATCTGAATTTGCTCATTCAAAAACTGGCATAGATATTCACCCAGGTGCTGCTATAGGGGATTATTTCTTTATAGATCATGGTACTGGAATTGTTATTGGGGAGACTTGTGTTATAGGTCATCATGTTAAAATATATCAGGGTGTAACTTTGGGAGCATTATCTTTAACTAACGGCAGGAGTTTGGAAGGACAAAAAAGACACCCTACAGTTTGTGATTATGTTACGGTATATGCCAATGCTTCTATATTTGGGGGTAATACTATTATAGGAGAGAATGCTATAATTGGTGCTAACTGTATAGTTTTAGAATCTGTTGAGGCAAATAAAAGGTTAACACTTAATAACGATATGTAAATATAAGTCTATTATATTAAATAAAGCCCGAATTTAATTAAAATTCAGGCTTTATTAAATTTTATTACTAGAATTTAGGTCCATATCTATATCCTAATTGCATACCTATATCTACATTGCCGAATTTTTCATCTTTAACTACATTTAAATATTCGCTCGTTTGTGCCCAATAACTTCCAAAGTCATATCCTATGTAAAATCCTAGATTTATAGCCGAGTCTATACCTGCAAAAAAAGAATAATCAAAAGTTCCTCTAATATAAAGTCTGGCATAATGATCATGTTTTATTTCTATATTTCCAGCTTCTGGGCTATAATATAGAGAATTTGGTGTAAGCGTTATTTTATATCCTACATTTAATCCTATTGAACATGAGTAAAAATTGAATTTGGGCATTATACCAAAATATATATCATTATCTATAAATTTATACTGTACTTTATTATCATATTTTGAATATTTTGTTTCAGTGTAACTATATCCTATAACACCTAGCTAATTCCCATTCTTTCTTTTATTTGGAACATGTATCCTAAATTTGCCTCAATACCGCCTTGAAAATTTACTTTGCCTTTAGGATTTCCTTTAACTTCCACATTCTTATTAATTATGGTAATACCCATACCTATAGGAACATTAACTATTGATTCAAAGCCGCCTTTAACTTCTGTAAATGTTGTTTTACATATCATTATAAGTAATATGATTAATGTAAATATTCTTTTCTTTATCATATAAACTCCAGTAAAATTATTAATATTAACTATATAATACTAATAATTTTTAAATTATAGTCAATAAAAAAATATTTTCTAAAAAAATACTTTACTTATTGTTCTTTTTTATTACCTTTTAATTACTTATTTATGAAAAATATATGTTATATTTAGTATGGGGGCGGATTAAAAATGAAAAAGAAATATTTTATTTTATTGATAAGTATTGTCGTTAGTATGCTAATATTTGCGGCAGTTTCATGTTCTAAAAAGTTAAATCCTTTTTATCCAAGTAATGTAAACAGTTCTGGGGGGAATTCTCAGGAAAATGACGGGGGGAATGATATAGTACCTCCTATTATTCCGCCAATAGATTCTCCTGATATTGAAGAAGATGAACCTGAATGGTTTTTACCTCCCGAGAAGCAAGCAGAAGCTTTTATGGAGCAGACTATAATTTTAAAAAGTGAAGTAGAAAATAATGATGTAAGCAAGCCTAAACATATATATAGAATACCAGGAATAACAGTTTCTGAAAAAAATACAATAATAGCAGTGGCAGACAGCAGAAAAAACAGCTATGAAGATGTTGGTTTTTCTGGTTCTAAAAATATAGATATTATTGTAAGAAGAAGTGAAGACGGGGGTAAAAGTTGGGGATCTGAGATAATTATTCCTCCTCTATCTACAGATAATAAAGATGCTCATGGAGATTCTTTGTTTTTTTCATGTGCTAATGGAGATTTAGTTGTTTTATGTGCTGCTGGAGGTGCGTATAAACAGGATGCTGGTTTTGGAGGTTCTAAAATTATGGTATCAAGAAGTACTGATGACGGACTTAGTTGGAGCGAGTGGAAACTTGCCTGAGGAAATATTAACAGTTTTGGATCTGGGTTATTAGCTTCGTATAATAGAGGATTTGCAGCTTCCGGTACTGGAGCAAGATTATTTGATGGTACTTTGATGGGAGCTATGCTTGTTAGTAAAAAAAATGACAGCAAAGTTAAACCTGCAGCTGCTGTTATAGTTTCAAAAGATAATGGAGATACTTGGAATGTTATAAGTGTAGCTCAAGGTAAATCAGGTATTCAAGATGAGCCTAAAGTTGTTACTCAATTAAATGACGGAAGAATTTTATTATCTGTACGTTCTGGAAAAAGAGGAAATCAAAGACTATGGTTTAGATCTAAAGGTGCTTTAGGATCTGCTTGGGACGAATTTATACCTACAGGAAACTTTTATGATGCTAATTGTAATGCTGAGGGTATTTTATTTACTTCTACAAAAGAAGGGTATAACAGAAACAGACTTATACATTTAGCATTAGATTCAAATTCAGATAGAAGAAACCTAACTGCTTTTATAAGCTATGATGAGGGTATGTCTTGGAAAAAATTAAGAGTGTTAAATTCTGGAAGAGCAGGATATTCTGCCTTGGCAAGATTAAAAGACGGTACAATAGTATCATTAGCTGAAGAACAGGCAGGGCAAAGGCTTCCTACAACTGGGAATGAGCTTTATAATATTGTATTTAGAAGATTCAATTTAAGATGGCTTACAGAAAATTTGCCTGAAAGTGAAAAAGATTTTTATACTCCGCCTGACAAAACTCTTATAAGAAGATGGTAATTTAATATTATATGAAACTATAAAAAGAAAGGAAATTATTTTCCTTTCTTTTTTATTTATAGAATTTGATTGAAATAATTATAAATATAATGTACTATTATGTTAATTAAATTATGTTAATTATGTGATTTATTAAAGGATTTTCTATGTCTTCAGTTATAACATTTGGAGAAATAATGCTAAGACTTTCTCCTCCTTCCAATTTAAGATTTGTACAGGCTGATTCTTATGATGCAAGATTCGGAGGAGGAGAGGCTAATGTTTCTTTTGCTTTATCAAATTTTGGAGTTGATACTTCATTTGTAACCAAACTTCCTAAAAATGATATTTCTCAGGCTTGCATTAATGAATTAAGACGATATGGTGTTGATGTATCAAATATAGTTTTCGGCGGGGATAGAATAGGGATATATTTTTTGGAGAAAGGTGCCAGTCAAAGAGGTTCTAAAGTTATATATGATAGGGCTAATTCTTCAATATCAAAATGTACTAAAGATGATTTTGATTGGGATAAAATTTTTGAAAATGCGAAATGGTTTCATATTACAGGCATTACTCCTGCACTTGGAAAGAATGTTGCTGAAGTTTGTATTGAAGCCTGCAAAAAGGCTAAAGAAAAAAACTTAACTGTAAGTTTGGATTTGAATTTTAGAAAGAAATTATGGACATCAAAAGAAGCTAATGAGACTATGAGCAAATTAATGCCTTATGCTGATATATGTATAGCTAATGAAGAAGATGCTGAAAAAGTGTTCGGTATAAAGGCAAAAGACAGTAATATAATAGAAGGTAAACTTTCTCATGATGGCTATAAAGAAGTAGCCAAAGAAATAGCAGATAGATTTAATATAAAAAAAGTTGGTATAACTTTAAGAGGATCAATTTCTGCTAGTGAGAATCTATGGTCTTGTATGCTTTATAATGGCAGCGAATATTTTTTCTCAAAAGAGTATTTAATAAAAATAGTAGATAGAGTAGGAGGCGGTGATAGTTTTGCCGCTGGTCTTATATACTCATTTTTAAATGGCAAAGATGACAGGGAAGCACTTGAGTTTGCAGCTGCGGCAAGCTGTTTAAAACATTCTATAGAGGGTGATTTTAATGTTGTAACAGTTGATGAAGTTATGACCGTTTATAATGGAGATGCTTCAGGACGTATACAAAGATAATTTTAATTTATAGTTGACAATTTATATTATTGTACTAAAATAGTATAATAAATATAAATTAGGAGTATTAAACATATGAAAGATGTAGTCATAGCTATAGATATAGGCGGCACTTCTATGAAAGGTGCTGTTATAGAAGAAAACGGAAATATTTTATACAAAGATAATTTTGACGTTGACCCTAAACATACTACAGAAGAACATAAAAAAGTTATTTCAGAGTTTGTAGAAAAATTAAAAAGTAATATTCCTAATGATTATAAAGCTGTCGGTTTGGGAATAGACTGTCCTGGTGTTATGAACAGAGAAACTCTTCATATGGGAGGAGCAGAAAATATACCAGGACTTAAAGGATTGAAGTTTTCAGACATAGGGGATAAATTTAACCTGCCTGCAAAAACTGCTAATGATGCAAGTATGGCAGCTTTAGGTGAGGCAAAGTATGGAAGCGGTAAAGAAAAGGCTTATCAGTCTGTAATGTTTGTTACACTTGGTACAGGTGTTGGAGGAGGATTTGTACTTAACGGGCAATTATTTACAGGTTCTTTGGGCGGAGCTGGAGAGATTGGACATGTATTTGTAGTTCCAGACGGCGATAAATGTAATTGCGGTTCTAGCGGGTGTATAGAGCGTTATGCCTCTGCTACTGGTTTTATTGCTATGGCTAAACAAAAGATTCATAAAGGCGTTATTCCTACTTCACTTACTTATGAAGAGTTAGATAAAGGTAAGGCAAAGGCTTTATTTGATGCTGCTAAAAAAGGCGATGAACTTGCTAAAGAAACTATTGCTGAATGCTCTTATTATTTAGGTATGTCTATAGCACAGGCTTTGAATATGCTTGATTTGGATTTGGTACTTATAGGCGGAGGGCTTTGTAAGGATTTTGATATGATGATAGAGCATATTAACAGAGGGGTAAGAAATTACGGACTTAGAATGATGGTTAATAATGTTGAAATTAAACCTGCTTCTTTGGGTAATGATGCTGGTGTTTTGGGCTGTGCTGCTTTATTTTTCAGAAATAATTAAATTTTGAATGAAAATATTTAATAAAAAATATTTAAAATAAATTAAGGCTTACTAATTATCATATATTAGTAAGCCTTTTATTAAATTAAATAATTAAAAGTTATTTTTCAA
This sequence comes from uncultured Brachyspira sp., assembly GCF_949287625.1. Classification (GTDB taxonomy): domain Bacteria; phylum Spirochaetota; class Brachyspiria; order Brachyspirales; family Brachyspiraceae; genus Brachyspira. Next base: position 25,829 of record NZ_CASEGO010000019.1, read on the forward strand.
ATACTAAACTATCTCCTGATTTTTTTACTTTTATAGTATCTCCTTCTAAATATTTGCCTGCAAGCATTTCTTTAGCTAGAGGGTTTTCTATATAGTTTTGTATAGCTCTTTTTAATGGTCTTGCCCCAAATTGAGGATCATAACCAATATCAGCAATATAATCTATAGCTTCATCGCTTACATCTAAAGTTATTCTTCTGTCTTTAAGTCTGTTAGCAACTCTTGCTATTTGATTTCTTACTATCTCAGCAATGTATTTTTTGTCAAGTCTAGTAAATGTTATTATCTCATCTATTCTGTTTAAAAACTCTGGTCTGAATGACATTTTTAAGAGTTCCTGAATTTTTTCTTTTATGTCTTTTATATCATTAGCCTCAAGAATCAAATCGGAACCCAAATTACTAGTCATTATTATAATAGTATTTTTAAAATCTACTATTCTGCCTTGTCCGTCTGTAAGTCTTCCGTCATCTAATACCTGAAGAAGTACATTAAATACATCAGGGTGAGCTTTTTCTATCTCATCAAAAAGTATAACAGAATAAGGTCTTCTTCTTACAGCCTCTGTTAATTGTCCGCCTTCATCATAACCAACATATCCCGGAGGAGCTCCTATAAGTCTAGTAACAGAGAATTTCTCCATATACTCACTCATATCTATTCTTGTTAAAGCATGTTCATCACTAAACAAGAAATCAGCAAGAGTTTTAGCAAGCTCAGTTTTACCAACTCCAGTAGGTCCTATGAATAAGAAACTTCCAAGAGGTTTATTTTCATCAGAAAGTCCAGCCCTGTTTCTTCTAATAGCATCAGCAACAGAAGTTATAGCCTCATCTTGTCCCACAACTCTCTTATGTAATACTTCTTCAAGCTGCAAGTATTTTTGTTTTTCACTGGCAAGCATTTTGCTTACAGGTATTCCAGTCCATACGGATATAACTCTAGCTATATCATCTTCAGAAATCTCTTCTCTTAATAGTCTTTTTTTATCTGAGTTTTTAGCATCTTCCATTGCTTTAGAAGCCTCATCAAGTTTTTTCTGAAGTTCTGGAATTTTACCATATTTTATTTCAGCTGCTTTTGCTAAATTTCCTTCTCTTGTGTACTGAGTTTCTTTTATGTTTAACTCTTCAAGTTCTTCTTTTAATTTTCTAGTCTCTTCAATTCTTCCTTTTTCATTATCCCATTGAAGTTTCATAGCATTACGTTCTTCTGAAAGCTCGGATAATTCTTTTTCTAGTTTTTCTAATCTTTCTTTAGAAGCAGGATCATTTTCTTTTGAAAGAGCCTGTTTTTCTATATTAAGCTGTAATATTTTTCTTTCCAATTTATCAAGTTCAGTAGGCTGACTGTCTATTTCTATTTTTAATTGGCTTGCAGCTTCATCTACCAAGTCAATGGCTTTGTCTGGTAAGAATCTATTTGTTATATATCTGTTTGACAATACAGCAGCAGCAACTAATGCATCATCTTTTATTCTTACACCATGATGAACTTCATATTTATCTTTTAAGCCTCTTAGTATTGAAATAGTATCTTCAACGCTAGGCTCTTTACAGTAAACTTGCTGGAATCTTCTTTCAAGTGCTTTGTCTTTTTCTATATATTTTCTGTATTCATCTAAAGTAGTAGCACCTATTGCTCTTAATTCGCCTCTTGCCAATGCAGGTTTTAATAAATTAGAAGCGTCCATTGCCCCTTCAGTAGCCCCTGCTCCAACCAAAGTATGAAGCTCATCTATAAACAATATTATGCTGCCTTCTGATTTTTCTATTTCAGTAATAACAGCTTTTAATCTCTCTTCAAACTCTCCTCTGAATTTAGCACCAGCTACTAATGCTCCTAAGTCCAAAGCTAATAATCTTTTATCTTTAAGTCCTTCAGGTACATCTTGAGAAACTATCCTTCTAGCAAGTCCTTCAACAATAGCTGTCTTACCAACACCAGGCTCGCCTATAAGCACAGGATTATTCTTTGTTCTTCTTGACAATACCTGCATAACTCTTCTTATTTCTTCATCACGTCCTATAACAGGATCTATTTTTCCTTCTTTGGCTAACTCTGTTAAATCGCGGCAGTATTTATCTAGTGCCTGCATTTTTGCTTCTGGGTCTTGGCTATTAACTCTTTGACCGTTTCTTAATACTTTTAATGCACTCAAAACTTCTTTTTTAGATATTCCGCTTTTTCTTAGCATATCTCCTGCTTTATTGTCAGCTTCAACAAGTGCTAAGAATATATGCTCTGTAGATACATACTGATCTTTTAAAGCATTGGCTTCTTTTTCTGCTTTTGCTAAAATTTTACCAGCATTAGATGATAAATGTAATTGAACATTTTCTCCTGTTACTTTTACATTTTCATCAACTAATCTTTGAGTTTTATCTATTAATGTATTTATAGGAACACCTATTCTTTCCACTAAAGGCTGAATAAGTCCGTCCTCTTGTTTTAATAATGCTAGAAGTAAGTGTTCGCTTTTTATTTCATTATGATCTTCGCCGTTAGCTATATTTGCAGCTTCATTTATAGCTTCTTGGGCTTTTATTGTATATTTATTATAATCCATATTCTAATTAATAGACGGTTTTTTTATACCGCCTTACTCCTTTATAAATTAATTATTTAAGTTTTAATTAAATAATTTGTTTTTAGCATTTAACTGCTATGCCTATATGTATGCAAAAAATGTACCAATTAATAGGTTTGAAATGTTTTGTTTTAATACATAATAATTATATTTTATTAATTATTTTTTATGTTTCAATTATTATGATTGTATAAATTTTATATATATAAAATCATTATATGTATAAAAATAATACTATAAATATATACCATTTATCTATATGATATTAAAACTGATTATTTTTTATTATTGATGATATTAGTAATAAAATATATCAACTTTTCCGAGGCTAAAGGCTGCATTTTTATATATTATTCAGATAATATTATACTACATTTAAAATAAAAATAATATATAAGACACTATAAATAAAAACTGCAGTATATGTTCTTAATATCAACTGTATAAAAATATGAAATTTCAGCAAGTCTATTACTATAAAGCAGGTGCATGCTTACCCTTATTAGTACCATTTGGGTGTCTAGGACAATATCCGTTAGTTAATGACTGTAAAGATTTATTTTTAGCTCTGCAATACTTACTTCATAAAGTTTGTGCTTTCCTTTGTTTGTTCCGTTTGGGTGTTTAGGACAGTAACCGTTGGTAAGTGAAGCTATAGATGAGTATTTAGCTCCGCAATATTCGCAGTAAAGTTTTGAGCCGTAAAAAACTCCTTTTAATTTTATTATGTTTTAATTATATACTATGTCTGCGGCAAAAACTGTCATAATTTTTAAAAATTTTATTTTTGTATAAAGATAAAAAATTATCTAAATATAAAAGGCTTCACTCAAAAAACTTCAAGCAAAGCCTTTAATTAAAAATATGATTGATTATTATTTTTTATTACATATAAAATCTTTATTTTCAAAGCTAGGAACAACTGGATTTTTGCTATAATTAACTGTAACAGTAGAACCATCAGGAGCAAATTTTAAAGTACCTTGAACTTGATCTGGTGTTCCTTGAAAATCAGGAGCAGAAAAACTATAATCAGTACCAGAACCAGTTATACCACCCATATAGCTTCCAGTAAAATTTGGAGGTGTTGTATTGTTACTATTAGGTAATGTAGCAACTTGACCATTTTGTATTGATACCCATAAATATGCTGTTGTTAAACCTACACTTGAACCATCAAAAGCTGTATCTGATACATAAGTATTACCGTTATACTGCTCTATCCCTCTATTAGGATCAGCACTTCCTGTGCCAGTTGTACTCTCATTGGAACAGCTTACTGATAAAATGCCCACTAAAAATAGGCTTAGAAAGATTGTTGAAATTTTTTTACTCATAGTAAAACTCCTTTTATAATTAGTTTTTATATATAAATATCTTTAAATAGAAATTTATATTCTTTTTAATTTAAATATTTTTAAATGTATTATTAAATTTAAATACGAATTTAAATTTATATATAAATTTATTATAATATATATTATTTTAAATAACAAGTATAATGTTTGATTTTTTTATAATTTTATGTTATATTCAGGCGTATAAAAGTTTATCAAGTATAGAAAATTTAATACTGTTTCATACTAATTTATATAAATATTTTTCCCTCAAATACAAGGTTTCAAAGCGTTTTGAATATTAGTATTATTTAGTACCGATTTATTCTCTTTCAATAACAAGGCTTTGAAGCGTTTGAAAATCTATAGATAAAACTCTGCATATAATTGATGTTTATATAAGTTTTATATTTTTCAGTCAGATAGTAAAATATTAAAATTATTAATAAATTAAATTGCATAAGATGCTGCAATTTTGTATTTTTTATACAGTTGATATTAAGAAAACATATATTATGATTTTTTGTTTATAGTATTTTTATATATTATTTTTGTAGGGGAATATTATCTAAATAATATATAAATTTACTCTTTCATCTGTACAGCATCCATATGAAGTACTGGTTATAACTGAGCACGGCTGTAAAGATGCAATTATTAAAATTGTGAATATTATTTGAAATTATTATATAATAATATGAATATATAGATATACAAAACGGCAGCAGGTCTGTTTATACCTTATATATTACAAATAATAATAAAAATTATAAAATAAAACAGTATTTTTTATAATAAAATATTTTATGATATATAAATTAT
>NZ_CASEGO010000020.1 GCF_949287625.1 uncultured Brachyspira sp.
ATATAGTCTATCAACTTTTCCCGTTGCAAAAGAACAAATTAATAATAAGAATTCATAAAATATAAAATTAAAAAATACGTGTATAACCGTACGTTGAATGTTGAATAATATTATAAATAAAAAAGCACTTGGGTGGCAATCAGAATAATAGACAAAGCTAAAAAATAAAAACTATACATAAATAGCAGTATAATATTCAAAAATTTAAATGGTGGGAGTGAAAACAAATTCTCAAACTTTATTTTAATCCCCGCCATTTCAGATTTAAAAGCTTTATTTTTTTAATATGTTTTAATTAAATTTATGAGCCTATATTTCTTCAAGTACACCCGCCCAAGCGTTATTTAAATTTAAGACTTTCCTATACGCACGCAGAACAGATTTTTAAAATATGGCTTAATTTATAATTACAATTTTTATTACTTATAAGAATTAAGTTAAACGTGCGTTGAGCGGTATCATAAATTTAAAAAACACTTGGGTGGGAAGCCAGAATAACAGATAAAGCTAAAAAATAAAAACTATACATAAATAACAGTATAATATTCAAAAATTTAAAGGGTGGGAATAAATTTTTAAACTATACAAAAATTTACAGATATATATTACTTTATATAAAAATATATTCTTTAGTGAAGCGTATATAATGATATAAATAGCTTATATTATGTAATTATTAAGTTAATAAAACTATTTTTATAAAAATATTAATAATAATAATTGACTTTATTATATTTTAATGTTAGTATTTTTTACATATAGGTGCAGTTATAATAACTATGTATAATTTCAAAAAACTATTTTATTTTCACTTAATGATATTTTTCTATAAATATTATTTTCCCCAGAAAAACATTATATTCTAATAGTCTTTTAAATTAATCAAAATAAAATTAAAAATATAAATTAAAAAAGGATTTTTATATGCCTGAAGAAAAATCAAAAGAAGGAAAAATTTTAAAAATTTTGGATAGGATAGAGAAAGTTGGAAATTCTCTTCCAGATCCAACTACATTATTTGTGGTATTTGCTTTAATAATGCTTTTTATATCACATATATGTTTCAAATTAGGAATTTTTGTAGAGTATGAGGTGTTTGACTCAGCAAGCAGTTCATATATTACAAAAACAGTTAAAGCAGTAAGTCTTTTAACACCTGAAGGTATAAGACATATTTATACTTCTGCTATAAGCAACTTTACAAGCTTTTTCCCATTGGGAGTAGTATTTGCTATAATGCTTGGGGTTGGAGTGGCAGATGGAACTGGATTTATGTCAGCAGTGTTAAGAAAACTTGTAAAAGTAACTCCAAAACAGTTTGTTACTGCATCTGTAGTATTTTTAGGAATAATGTCAAATGTAGCTTCTTCTACAGGATATGTAGTTTTAGTTCCTCTTGGAGCTATAATATTTATGAGTTTCGGAAGACACCCTGTTGCTGGCTTGGCTGCTGCTTTTGCTGGAGTTTCTGGAGGATGGAATGCTAACTTAATAATAGGTTCTAATGACCCTCTATTTGCAGGACTTTCTACTGAAGCTGCAAGATTATTAGATCCTTCATATACTGTACAGCCTACAGGAAACTGGTATTTTATGTTTGTATCTACTTTTCTAATAACTATAATAGGAACTATAGTTACTGATAAAATAATAGAACCAAGACTTGGCAAATATAAACCTGATGAAGATTCTGTAGTTTCGGATATTGAAGCAAATGAAAAAAGAGGTATGTTGTTTGCTATTATAGCATTTATAATTTATGTAATTATAATTCTCGCTTTAGTAGTTCCTAAAAATGCCGTACTCAGAAATCCTGAAACTGGAGGAATACTGCAGTCTCCTTTTATGAGCGGTATAATAATAATGATGATGTTTGCTTTTTTAATACCAGGCTTATTTTACGGTATAGGAGCTGGTACTGTAAAATCTGACAAAGAAGTTGTAGCTTTAATGGTAAAAACTATATCTACAATATCAGAATTTTTGGTTTTATTATTCTTTGCTGCTCAGTTTGTTGATTACTTTAATTATTCAAATGTAGGGATAATACTTTCTGTAACTGGAGCTAATTTCCTAAAGTCAATAGGATTTGTTGGTATTCCTCTAATAGTTTCCTTTATTATAGTAACAGCATTTATTAATATATTCATAGCAGTAGATTCTGCTAAATGGGCTATAATGGCTCCTATATTTGTACCTATGTTTATGCAGTTGGGACTATCTCCTGAATTAACACAAGTAGCTTATAGAATAGGAGATTCAACTACAAATATAATAGCTCCTTTAATGCCGTTTTTCCCTTTGATAGTAGCATTTGTAAAAAAATATAATAAGGAAAGCGGAGTTGGAACTGTTATAACTATGATGCTTCCTTATTCCATAGCATTCTTAATAGCATGGATAATACTCTTAGTAATTTGGATGCTTATAGGATTTCCTGTTGGTATTAATGCTCCTATACATTATGGAATATGATAAGGCAATTATATAAAAATGGGATTATAATATGAAATCGAGAGTGAAAAATATAAAAAAATTATGAGAGAAGAAAACATTGATGCTTTAATAGTATCTTCTCCCGAAAATTTTCATTATGTTACTGGAACAGCTTCGCATCAGCATGCTGTTTCGAGAATGCCTGCTGTATCTATGGCGCTTGTAAATAGTGATGAGAATATTCAAACAATAGCTGTTTGTATGGATTTTGAAAAAGAGGCTTTAGAGAAAAGAGCTGATAACTGCAAAGTAGTTCAGTATGATACTGGGGTTGGTGTAAAAACCTTTGATAAACTTATAAGCAGTGAGGGTTCGCTTAGAGCTAAAAATTTTAAAAGTTTCTCAGGTTCATTGGATATTCTAGTTAGATTAATAAAAGAATACGGACTTGAAAATAAAACTATAGGATTGGAATTAGATTTTATAAGTATTAATTATTTTAATCTGTTAAGAGAAAAACTTCCTAATATCATAATAAAAAATTCCAGCCCATTATTTATAAAGGCAAGATCAGTAAAAACAAAAGAAGAAATAGATATAATAAAAAAAATAGCAAATGCTGGGGCTTTGGCTATGCTTCATACAAGTAAATTTGCTAAGCCGAATATAACAGAAAAAGAGCTTATGGATATTTATAGATTAAATGTTATGGAAAGTAAAATATGCGTACCAAGTACTTGGTCTGCTTTTTTAACGGGTAAAAATGCTTCTGCTTTGGCTATATCTGGAGATACCTCTGTTAAAGATACAGACATAATAAAATTTGACGGCGGAGTTAATGCAGAATGGGATTTTTATACTACAGATATGTCTAGATCTTGGTTTATGCCTAATGCCGATAAAGAGCTTTTTAAATTAAAAGATACTTTATATGAAGCAAGAACATTAATGATAGAAAATATAAAACCAAATGTTCCTTTTTCTGAGATATTTAATATGGGTTTTGAATACGTTAAGAAAAAATATCCAGGTTATGAAAGGGGGCATATGGGACATAGTATTAGTATGGGTCTGCAAACAGCTGAAGCACCTTTTGTATCAAAAAATGAAACAAGGCTTATAGAAGAAAATATGGTATTATGTATAGAAGCACCTTGTTATATGGAAGGTATAGGAGGTTATAATATAGAGGATATGATTGTAGTTACAAAAGATGGATGCGAAGTTATAACTGATGCTGCACCTCATTATATTGACTAGAAATATAAAAATTATAGAGAGGCTTGAGTTTAATACTTGAGCCTTTTTATTTTAACTTTATATTAAAATTGCATTGTAAAATAAAAAAGCACTTGGGTGGGCAGCCAAAACCACAGTAAAAGCTAAGAAAGAAAAAAGAATTAAAAAATAACAGTATAAAATTAAAGAATTTATAGGGTGGGAGTGAAAATAGATTTTTAAATTTTATTTAAATCCCCGCCCTTTTAGATTTAAAAGCTTTATTTTTTTAATATGTTTTAATTAAATTTATAAGTTTATATTTCTTTAAGAACACCCGCCCAAAGTATTGTTTAAATTTAAAACTTTCCTACACGCACGTAGAACTAATTTTTAAAATATAGATTAATTAATAATCAAAATTTCAATACTTATAAGAATTAAGTTAAACGTGCGTTGAAGAATATCACAAATTTAAAAAGCACTTGGGTGGGCAGCCAGAATGACAGTAAAAACTAAAAGATAAAAAGAAGTTAAAAATAACAAATAGTACCCAAAAATTTAAAGGGTGGGAGTGAAAATAGATTTTAAAATTTTATTTTAATCCCCACCCTTTTAGATTTAAAAGCTTTATTTTTTTAATATATTTTAATTAAATTTATAAGTTTATATTTCTTTAAGAACACCCACCCAAAGCTTGATTTAAATTTAAGATTTTCCTCTACGCACGTAACATGAAACATTTATATACAATACAAATTATAATTGATAATTAGTTTATATATAACAATAGATTAAACGTGCGTTTAATAATGTTATAAATTTAAAAACTATCATAAAACTTGAAATTATATATTTATCTTGTATGATATAAAAATAATTTTTAAAAATTAGGCATTAAAAAATGAAATTCGCTTACTTAATAATGGGTAAAATTTTTGACAGCAATAAAGACAGAGCATATATACATAATGAAGTATCTCAAATCATAGGCGTATCTGATATAGAAGAAGCCTGTAAAGCAGCAAAAGAACTTCAAAACGAAGGAGTTGACTGTATAGAGTTATGCGGGGGATTTGGAGAAGAAGGAGCTAGAAAAATAATAGAGGCTACAGAAAATAAAATCGCTGTAGGATTTGTAGTGCACTTAGAAGAGCAAAATGATATTTATAAAAAACTTTTTGGTAAATAAGTTATTAAGAATTAGATTTATACAAGAAACCTGTAACTATAACTATAATACCAACAAGCATAGTAAAAGGAGCTAGAAATCCCATAAAACCTTCAGGATGCTGCCCTACAAGTGCAATAAATAAAAAACTTAAAGCAAATATTACAAGCCCTATAATTAGGATAATTAAATTTTGTTTTGAAAGTTTATCATGATTATTTACCATATTTAATATACAAAAAAAGTTCATAGCTTAAAAATATGCTACAAACCTTATTATTTACTCCGTTATTTAGTTTTATTTGCTCGGGGCCGGAATCGAACCGGCACGGTCACAAGGACCAGCAGATTTTAAATCTGCTATGTCTACCAATTCCATCACCCGAGCTGGTAGTTGCTTTATATATTATCATGTTAACAAAAAAAAATCAAGTTTTATTTATAAAAAATATTCATTTATTATGAAATTATATAACATAAATAAAAATTGGGAGTCTATGGCAAGTTTACTTGGCAAAAAACTATAGCGGACAATTTTTATATATAATATGTTGACATAAGTATAAAATATTGTTAATATATTATAATCAAAAAAATTTAAAAAAATCAAGAGGTAATTAAAGAATGTTCACAGCCACATTATATGCACAAACTGCCCAAGGAGCACAGGCAGGAGGAAGCCCATTAGTATCCATCGGTATGATGGTAGTAATATTTGCTATTTTTTACTTCCTATTAATAAGACCGCAGAAACAGCAGCAAAAAAAATTGGCTCAAAGTATAGCTGAATTAAAAAAAGGCGATAAAATAATAGTATCAGGCGGTATTATAGCAGAATATATATCCGATAAAGAAGGCGGAAGAATTGCTGTAGTAAAAGTAGGTGAAAATACTAAGATGGAAATAATAAAATCTTCTATATCAGCAGTTGTTACTGAAGAGATGTTAAACCCTCCTAAAAAAGAAGAGAAAAAAGATAAAAAAGCTATAGAAGATAAAAATCAAATAAAAGAAGATTTAGAAAAAGCTCAGGCAGAAGATAAAAAAGACTGATAAAAATTAATAATACAGGACAATATAATATGAGTCATAATTTAAGACTAGCATTCATTATTATAGGACTTGCCATAATGGCTTGGTTTATTACTCCTACAGTAAGATGGTATTTTTTCACATCTGAAGACAAAAAAGAAGAAAGTAATTTGTCTTTAGATGAAATGATAGCTAAAGGCTACACTAAAAAACAAATTGACAATATTCAATCTCTTAAACGTTTAAGAAGCGAATCTGTTAATATGGGTTTGGATTTGCAGGGCGGTATAAGAATAGTACTTCAAGCAGATTTTGAAGAATATGCTGCAAGATTAGATAGAAATGCTTCTTCTCTTACAGCAGAAGAAAAAAATGATGCTATGGACAGACTTATATCAAGACTTAGGGGTAGAATTGACCAATTTGGCGTAAGTGAGGTAGGCATAAGGAAACAGGGCGAAGACAGAGTGGTTGTTGAACTTCCGGGTGCCAGAGACCCAGACAGAATAAAAAGCGTAGTATTAAGTCAGGGAGCTTTAACATTTAATTTGGTAGATGAAGAAGCTACTGCTGCTTTAACTACAAATGATATGCTTATGGGTGTATTTACAAATATGGCTAAAGTACCAGAATACGGAAAACAGCTTTATTTCTACAGCGAAAAAGATGATTTCGGCAGAAGAATAAGAGGTGCTCCTGTTATTGTTAATAAAGAACCTTCTCTTGAAGGAAGTTCTTTAGTTAATGCACAAGTAGGCGGCGGACAATTCGGAGAAGTTACCGTTGAGTTTGAACTTAATAATGAAGGTTCTGAACAGTTTGCTTTAGTTACAGCTCAAAATAAAAATAGAATGCTTGCTATAGTATTAGATGATAAAGTTATAAGTGCTCCTAATATCAATGATGAAATTAGAGGCGGAAGAGGCGTTATTACTGGAAGATTTACTTTAGAAGAAGCTCAGGATTTGGCTAGAATATTAAAAGAAGGTGCTTTGCCTCTTAATGTAAGTATAGTAGAAGAAGAAGTTGTAGGTCAGTCAATAGGAGCTGACTCTGTTAAAGCTGGTGCTACTGCTTTACTTATGGCTGCTATTTTAGTTGCTGTATTTATGATAGCAGTTTACAGACTTTCCGGCGTTTTGGCTACTATAGCTATGATTGTGAACGTTATACTTATTATAGCTGTATTATCACCATTGAGATTTACTTTAACATTACCTGGTATAGCTGGACTTATTCTTACTATAGGTATGGCTGTTGATGCTAATGTTATTATATTTGAACGTATAAAAGATGAATTAAAAATTAAATCAAATGTTGCTGATGCTATTATATCTGGTTATGACAGAGCATTTGCTACAATATTTGACTCTAACATTACAACTATTATTGTAGCTTTAATACTTTGGATATTCGGAAGCGGTCCAGTACAAGGGTTTGCCATTACTTTATTCTTTGGTATATTGATAAACTTATTTACTGCTGTATTCATTACTAGATACATATATGAAGAGCTTATACGTACAAAAATGCTTAAGAAAGCAGGATTCTTCTTTATATAATTATTTATATATAAAGACAAAAAGAATGAAAATTGTTTATATATAATTGCTTAAAATAAATAGGATTTTATAATGAGTGAAGATATTAAAAAAGAAAATGATAAAAAAGAAAATAATGATTTAACAAAAAATAAAATACCTTTTGTTAAATTTATGCCTATTGCTGCTGTTATATCTGCTGTATTGTTTATAGCCTCTATTGGTTTATTTGTAAGCAAACTAAACACTAATAGTTTTAACATGGGTATTGACTTTGCAGGAGGTGTGGAATTAAAGGTACAGATAAATAGTCCAGAAGTTATAAATATTGCTGAAATAAGAGCTTTATACAATAACTTTGGAACTGAAACTGTTAATATTCAGGAGCTTGAAGGAGAGGCTAATATCAATGCTTTTCTTTTAAGATTCAGAGGTTCTAATGAAGAATCCGACAGAGCTATGCAGGTACTTTATGATAAATATGGTACTGATAAAGTTAATTTAATAGGAAGCAACATCATAAGCGGTGTAGTATCTGCTGATAACTTGAAATTAGCATTCATACTTATAATTGTTTCTTGGATTATTATAATGATATACATTACTATAAGATTCAATTATAGATATGCTTTCCCTGCTATCATTACACTTATACATAATGTTGTTATAGTATTTGGAATACTCCTTTTCTTAAACAAAGAGTTTTCAGTACTTGTACTCTCATCAATGCTCACTTTGATAGGATATACTATTAACGACATCATAGTAGTATTTGATAGAATAAGAGAAAATACTGATACTAAAATACCATTTAAAGAGATTGTTAATATAAGTCTGAATAATGTTGTAGGAAGAACTATAATAACTGGTATTTCTACACTTCTTGCAGCATTAGCTATTATGATATGGGGCGGTTTCATACTTTACGATTTTGCCTTTACATTCTTCTGCGGTGTTATCATAGGTACTTATGCTAGTAACTTCATAGCAAGCGGTCTTTTAATATTATTTATGAAAACTAAAAAAGCATAAAAATATTTTAACTTTTTAATAATACAAAAAAGAGTATGCATTATTATGTATGCTCTTTTTTATTTGAATTATTTTTTATCTTTGACAAGATATTTATTTTAGTATATTATTTTTTATATCAAATAATAAACAAAAAACGGAATAAAAATTATGAGTGATATTCAAATACCAAATATTAGTATAAGTAATTTTAAATGCTTCAAAGAATTTTCTATTGACAGTTTTAAAAGGTTCAATTTAATATTCGGTAAAAATAGTGTTGGAAAAAGCAATCTTTTGGAAGCATTATATTTATACTCAAATATGTTTAGAAGTGATACAATATTATCTTCTTTTTTGCAAAGGGATATACCTCTAAATAATAATTTGGAATTAATTTTTCATAATTTTGATTATACAAACCCTATAAATATAAAAACTAATAAAAGAGAATTAAATATATATCCTATAAAATCATTAACAAATAGTCTATTAGATGGAATTTATTATCAGGTAGAAAATAATAATGGAGAAACTATAAAACTTCCAATGCTTATAAATAATAACAGACATCTTGATAATAGCTTTGTTCCTATTAATAATACTTTTATATTTGACAACAAAAAAATATTATCATCTATTATTAATGCTGCCCTATTTAATTTTTCTTTTTTAAATGATTATAGTACTTCTGAAACAAAAGTAAAAAATGAAACGATAGGAGCATTTAATAGGCTTCAAAATTTAAAAATAGATAAAACAGTTGTAGAGAGTTTAAAAGCTATAATACCAAATATAGAATCAATAAGAATATCCTCAGACAAAGTTTGCGAAGCTGATATCGGTCTTGACAGATATTTACCAATAAATGCATTGGGGAGCGGTATATTAAAAATATTCAATTATATAGTTAATGCTTCATTTCTTCCAAATGGAGTTTTATTTATAGATGAAATCGATAATGGATTTCATTACAGTTCTTTACGAAATTTATGGCTATCTCTATTTAAAGTGTCTTATTTAGGTAATATACAGATTTTTGCTACTACTCATTCCTATGAATGTATAAAGGCTTTTAATGATGTTTATAATGAAGTAAAAAATGAATACAATTCAAATGATGATATTCAGGGCATAAGAATAGAAGCGGACAAAAAAGAAAAGTATAAATATAAAGCCATAATATATAACAATGAAGAGTTAAATAATGCTATGGATAATTGGGAGGTAAGATAAAATAATGCTTAATAATCCTATGGCTAAAAAAGTTCTTCTTGTTGAAAGAAATGATGAGAGAGATTTATGCTCACTTATAATTAAAGACAAATTAAACTTAAAATATGAATCAAGTCAAAATATAAAAAACTTTATAGAAGATGATGATACTATACATATAATAACAATCAATAAAGTTGATAATAAAAATCATATTACTTCATTTATAAAAACTTCCAACTATAACAATATAGAAAAACTTGCTATTGTAGTTGATGCTGAAAGTAATGCTCAAAAAAGATTTAATATTTTTAATGATATTATAAAATGTGAATATAATCAAAACAAAAATATTTATTATGATGATTATAAAGGATTATTTATAACAGCTAAAACTGATGATAAAACTTCCGGATATTTAGAACATTTAGTAGAAAAAATAATTTTAGAAAATGATAAAGATTTATATAATGACTGCGTTAATAATTTTTTTAACTGTGCAGATAATTATATTAATCAAGGCAGTAATGAAGCCCATTTATTAAAAGCAAAAATACTGGCATTCATATCGGTAAGATGCAAAAAGAGAAATACAATAGGAGGATTATTTCAGGAATGCTCTCATTATTTAGATTCAAATATACTATCTAATTTAATTGATTTTTTAAATAATATGTTCAAATAAAAAATAGGCTTATAAAATGACTGAGAAAATTAACAATTTAAAACAATATATAAATGAAAAATTTCTCCTTACTCTCACAAACAAAGGTATATATAACAGATCAGTAAAAGACATTGATAATATTATAAATAATACCCCTGAAAAAATAAAACTTGAAGAAGCTGATAATAAAATAAAAGTTACAATAGATACAGGAGAGAAAATAGAAGTAACACTTAATGATGAAGATATAAAATTAAGCAAATGCACATGCCCGTCAAAAGATATCTGCAAACATATCATAATGTCTCTTTTATATATAGAACATTTTGATACAGAAAATAAAACAAATGATGATATAGAAAATGATAACAAAGATAATAACACAAAAGAAACAAACAATAATATAATAAATAATACATTCGATGAAGTCAAAAATATAAGTTTTGATGAAATTAGAAAATTAAGCACTAAAAGAAATTTTGAATATGCATTAGATAGGTTTTATGAAAATATTGAAGCAGATATAAAAGAAGACGCTATGCTTGAAATAAATATTCCAGAAGAAAATACAATTATTTATTTCCCTCAAAAAGACAGCATAAAAAAGGCAGTATGTTCGTGCAAAGATTCTTCACTTTGTGCCCATAAAATAATAGCAATACTGAAATACAAAGAAATGTACGGAACTTTAGAAGATATAAAAGAAGAGGATAAAGAGATAGATGAAAATATTTTAAAATTCGCAAAAAGTTTTGCAGAAAATATATTTGAAAAAGGATTTTATTCATGCAGCGAAAAAGATTTTGATATATCAGAGCAATTAAGCATAAAACTTCAAGTAAAAAATATGCCTGAAATAGCAAAGATGTTTAGAAGTATTGCTGAGAGTATTGATTCTATGATAAATAAACATGCTTCTTTTAATAAATTATTTGCATTCGCCACATTATCAAGACTTTATAATACAATACTTGTAATAGAAAAAGCAAAGAAAGAAAATGATAATAAAACTGTAAAACTACTAACTGGAGAAATTAGAAGCAAATATATAAACAGAACAAGCGGAGAGCTTTTAGGACTTGGGGCTTATCCTTGGATAAGTTCTACTGGATATTTAGGAGCTAGTGCTTATTTATATAATATTAATTCAAAAAAAGTATCTTTCTTTTCTTATGTAATACCAACATTCTATGATAATGCCAAAATATCATATGATGATGTTAGAAGCAATTACAGAAAAAAAATTCATTTTGAAAATAATATATCAATAGAAGAAATTTCTAAACATAAATTTAAATTTATAAATTATAAAGTTAATAATGAAGAGAGAATATCATCAAGTAAAAAAACTTCAGTGATACTAAATGATAGAATTAATTGTCAGCTTTTAGAAGAATTAAGAATATCAAAAAACAATGAAGAATTATTCGCTGAAAACTATAATGATATACTTAATATAGATTTTCAATATGACTACTTCAATAAAAATAACAGAGTAAAAATTATACTGGCAAAATTCCAAAAAATAGAAAACATAGAATTTAATAAAACAGAACAAATACTTTATTTTGATATAGTAAACTACACAAAAGATGATGATGAAGAGAGATTAACTTTAAATATAAAATATACATCAATTCATTCAAACGGAATCAAATATATAATGAATTATAAAAACTCGAAAATAGATAAAGATAAATTTATATTACTAGAAAAAACTAAATATTATATACGTCCAATAAGCATAATAAATATCAATGCTGTTATCAACATATTTTTTGAAGATGTTAATTAGTAGCTAAATGCTTTTTCATAAGTTCATCATGATATCCGCTTAGCATAATCTCCATTAAAGCTTTATTGAAAGTATTTAATAAATCAGTATCTTCTTTTCTGAAAGCTATAGCGTAATCTTCATCAGGATATTTTATTCCAGAAACTATTTTTATTTCATCATCATAAGCAGCAAAATGCTCGCATGTAGTTTTATCAAATACAGCCGCATCTACTTTACCTACTTTCAAAGCTAGTATAATACTGCTTCCTGTATCAAATCTTTCTATATTAATTCCATCTATTTTCGAAATCATACTGTCTGCAACAGTTCCTATTATCACACCAACATTTTTACCTATTAAATCTTCTTCTTTATTTATATTTGTATTGCTCTTATCTATAATAACTGCCTGACTGGTTGTATAATATTTATCTGAAAAATTTACGATCTCTTTTCTCTCTTCTGTTACAGTCATTCCTGCTATAATGACATCAATCTTATGAGATTCCAAAGCAGGCATAAGCTCTTCAAACTTCATAGGATTGAAATTCATTTTTAAACCTGATATTTTTGATATTTCATTCATCAAATCATAATCAAATCCGCCTATATGACCATTAGACATATAACCAAAAGGATAATCATAAACATATATACCTACATTTACAGATCTGTTAGTAATATTATCTATATTAGAGGCGGTATTATTAGAACTATTAGAGCATGACACTAATAAAATAATTGATACAATTAAAATTATTTTTTTCATCATTATTATTTCTTCCTAAAATAAATGTATATGAGATTAGATAATATAAAAGTAATTTATATATAAAAAAAGTCAAGCAATTTATTATCAAAAATACATAATGTGAACTCTTTAATTTAAATGCTTATTTATGAGCGTTTCATAAACTCCATTAGTCATTATTGTATTAAGCCCTCTATTAATCTTTTTAAGCAAAACATTATCATCTTTTCTTACAGCTATACCATAATCAAGTTCTGGAAATATAATATCTTCTGCTATTTTTATATCATTATCATATTTAATATAATTATTGCATGTAACTCTGTCAAGCATAGCAGCATCAGTATTTTCGAGTTTTAAAGAAAGCAAAGCACTTCCTGCAATATCAAACCTTAAAACATTAATATTATTTGACTTTGATATGATAGTATCAGAAATGGTATCTTTTATAACTCCGAATTATCTTTAAGTACAATAATGCTCTGAGATGAACTGTAATATTTATCTGAAAAACTCACAAGTTTTTTTCTATCTTCTGTAATGCTTATTCCAGCTATTGCAATGTCGATTATATTGTTTTGCAAAGACGGTATAAGTTCAGAAAATTGAGTTTGTATATATTCTAATTTTAAGTTTTCAGCCTTTGCTATTTCATTCATTATATCATAATCAAGTCCGCCTAAATTATCATTACTCAAATAAAGAAGAGGATAATCGTAAACATATATTCCAACTCTTACATAAGTATTATTAGAATAATCATTATATATTTCTTCTTGTTTATTAGAATTATTACTAGAATTGTTACGGCATACTGAAAAAGAAATCAGAACAAATAATGCAAATGACACAAAAATAATTATTCTCTTCATAACAAACAAATATACCACAATAAATATACATACATTAGGTATTTATTATAAAAATATAAAATATTATAAAAAAGTCAAGCTATTTTTATAAAATATATATTAATATATGCATAACTGATGAAGAAAATAATTTGCAAAAACGCACTCACTATATTATAATATATCATCAATATAATTATATTTTATTTTTAAGGATATATTTTATAAATGTCATACGCTGAAAAAATTAGAAATTTCTGCATCATAGCACATGTTGACCATGGTAAAAGCACATTAGCTGATAGAATTATAGAGCATACCAAAGCAGTATCAAGCAGAGAGATGAAAGCTCAAATATTAGATTCTATGGATATAGAAAGAGAGAGAGGAATAACTATAAAAAGCCAAGCCGTAAAACTTTCTTATGAGGCTAAAGACGGAGAAGTATATACTCTTAATTTGATAGATACTCCAGGTCATGTTGATTTTAATTATGAGGTTTCACGCTCACTTGCTGCATGCGAGGGTGCTATATTAGTAGTTGACGCTGCTCAGGGAGTGGAGGCTCAGACTATTTCTAACTTTTATCTTGCTTTTGAAAATAATTTGGAGATTGTACCTGTTATTAATAAAATAGATTTACCTGCTGCCAATATTGAACTTTGTAAGGAACAGATGGAGAAAGAGTTTGGTGTTAATAAAGATGATGTTGTACTTGCAAGTGCTAAAAATGATATAGGTATTGATGAAATACTTGAGGCAGTTGTTAAGATGATACCTTCTCCAAAAGATAATACTAATAAAAAAACTAGGGCATTGATATTTGATTCTTATTATGATCCTTTCCGCGGTGCTGTTATGATAGTGAGAATATTTGACGGCTCTATAAAAAAGAATGATAAACTTCTTTTAATGGAAACTAAAGCAGAGTATGAAGTTGAAGAATGCGGTACACTTTTGCTTGGGCTTAAATCAGCTAATGAACTTAAAAGCGGAGAAGTAGGATACATTATTGCAGGCATTAAAAATATATCCGACATAAAAATAGGAGATACTATAACGCTTGAAGAAAATCCTTCTGATGAGCCTCTAATAGGATATAAAGAAGTTCTTCCTATGGTATTTGCTGGTATATTTCCTGCTGAAGATGAAGATTATACTAGTCTTCAAAAGGCATTAGAAAAATTAAAATTAAATGATGCTTCATTAGTTTATGAGCCAGAACGCTCTATAGCTTTGGGTTTTGGGTACAGATGCGGATTTTTAGGACTTTTACATTTGGAGATTGTGCAGGAAAGACTTGAAAGGGAGTTTAATCTCAATCTTGTAATAACTAGCCCATCAGTAGAAGTAAAATTAAAACTCACAAACGGCGAGGAGAAAATTATTGACAACCCTGCAGATTTTCCTACCGCACAGTATATAGAAAAATGTTATGAGCCTTTTATAAATGCACTTATAATAGTACCTACCGATTATTTGGGAAACATTATCTCTCTCTGTATAGACAGAAGAGGTACTCAGACATCATTAAATTATTTAGATGATAAAAGAGCAGAAATTAAATTTGATTTGCCTTTAATAGAAGTAGTATATGATTTTTACGATAAATTAAAATCCATATCAAGAGGATATGCTTCATTCGATTATGATTTTTCAGACTTCAGAGAAAGCCAAATAGAAAAGATAGATATATTAGTTCATGGTGAAGTGGTAGATGCTTTATCATTTATGGCACATAGGAGCAATGCCGAAAGCAGAGGAAGACAAATCATAGAAAAATTAAAGCATCTTATTCCAAAACATATGTTCCAGATTCCATTACAGGCAGCAATAGGAGGAAGAATTATCGCCCGTGAAAACATTAGTGCTTTAAGAAAAAATGTTACAGCCAAATGTTACGGAGGAGACATCACAAGAAAAAGAAAACTTCTTGAAAAGCAGAAAGAAGGTAAAAAGAGAATGAAAGCCATAGGAAGCGTAGAGATACCTCAGGATGCATTTATAAGCGTACTTAAAACCGATGACAACAATAAATAATTTTTTATTATTATTTTTAAATATCTGGGATTTGATACGAAGCCCCGCAATATTTTAAATTAAAAAAATTAATTTTTTGTAAATTATAGTCGTTTAGGTATATACTGGAACTATTTCATTTTGTCAACTAATGTACATTATATAGAATTATCAACTTTTTTGCCGCACAAAAAAGTTGCAAAAAACGCAATTACTAAAACTTTATACTTCAAATATATGTATTAAATGTATGGTAATACCCGAAATTTGGGCTACACCTAAAGGTGGACTTCGTCAAATGCAGTCTTTTCGCCACAGGCGTACAGCGTATTGTTCTTTGTGCCACACCTGCCTACGGCACGCAGAGCGAGGCGGACAGCATCACAAAAGAAGTGGGGGTGTGGAGGCTAGTCCCCTCAAATACTGAAATTTAAAAATTAATTTTTTGACAAATTATAGTCGTTTAGGTATACACTAAAAAATATAAAATACAAAAACTTATTTACAGTTTATTTATTACTTTCAAGCATACCCTTTGTAGAAAGAACTTCATTTTTATATCTTTCATCTATTTCGCAGGCCTGTGATAAAGCACGTGCCGCACCTTTAAAAATGGATTCTATTATATGATGAGTATTTTCCCCATGAAAAGTTTTTATATGCAAAGTAATATTCATAGAATTTATAAAGGCTGTAAAAAACTCTTTGACAAGTTCTGTATCAAAATCACCAACTTTTTCATGTTTTAAATCGCTGTCAAAAACTAAATGGCTTCTTCCGCATATGTCAACGGCAGTTAAAGTTAAAGCCTCGCACATAGGCATGCAGAAATTTCCATATCTTTTTATCCCCTTCATATCTCCTAATGCTTCAGAAAAACATTTACCCAAAACTATGCCTACATCTTCAACGGAATGATGATAGTCTACATCTATGTCTCCGTTACATATCACTTCCAAATCAAATCTTCCATGACGGGCAAATAAATCAAGCATATGATTAAAAAAACCTATTTTAGTGTCATTTTTATATTTGCCTGTACCGTCAATATTAAGTTTTATTTTTATTTTAGTTTCATTAGTATTTCTTTCTATCTCAGCAGCTCTCATAATTAAATATTCTCCGTTTATAGTTGAAAATAATTATTAATACTTGATATTTATATCATTTTTAATATATAATTGCAATAATATAATTTAGGGTATTAAAAATTATGACTAAAGAAGAAGTTAGAGAAAAAATTTATAAAGATAAAAATATAGAAAGAGTAATAAAAGATAATACTGAAAGCTATTTAGATTTCTCAATATTAAAAAAATATTCTGATAATGCGGTTTCTGAATATGATTATATAGGAAAATACTCTCTTATAACAACAGAAGTATTTGAAAACGGATATGTTATTTCTGATATTCATATAAATGTTAATATGAAAGTATATGATTATATGAGTATAGGTAATAATAAAAAAGAACGCTACATTGCATCAGATAAAAATTATTTTTTGGGATTAAAATTAAAGTTCATATTAAAAAATATAGACGATGATATAGAAGACATAGAAACAGGCTGCTTCAGCGTATATGCTGTTGAAAATAATTTATAATTTTTTTTAATATCAATATTTTTTAATAAAAAGAGACCATAATAAAAAATATCATGCTCTCTTTTTTTATTTAAAAGTTAATCTATAAATTAATGCTTATAAATCGGCAGGCTCTTTCAGCAGCATCTTCTATTAACATTTTTGAGTTTTTTATAGCTTCATCAAGAGGCATAGCCCTTTTTAAAGCAGGCATAATAGAAGCAATACCTAAATCATAAACAGCTTCAGCACCATCTCTTATATCGCCAACTATAGCAATTACTGGTATATTATTAGCCCTTCTTGCTACACCAACTGGTACTTTCCCTTTTTTTGTCTGTCCGTCAATAGCTCCTTCTCCAGTTATAATAAGAGAAGCATCTTTTATCTGATCCTCAAAATCTATAATATCAAGCACAGCATCTATACCGCTTTTTAACTCAGCATTGCAGAAAGCTAAAAGTCCTCCTCCAAGTCCTCCTGCTGCACCTGCCCCTTCAATATAATCTATTTCTTTATTAAACTTTTCTTTTACAACACTCGCTATATTTTTAAGCCCATTATCGAGTATATCAAAACTCTCTTTTGTAACTCCCTTCTGCTTTCCGTATACAGCAGTAGCTCCGTTTTCTCCATAGAGCGGATTTTTAACATCGCATGCAGCACTTATTTTTATGTCAAATATTCTTTTATCAACATTGCTGTCATCTATATATTTAACTTTTATCATGTTCAAAGCAATAGCTTCAAGTTCATTATTATCCTTATCTAAAAATCTATATCCCAAAGCACTAGCCATTCCTATACCGCAGTCATTGGTGGCGCTTCCGCCTATTCCTATTAATATTTCTTTTATATTATTATTTAAAGCATCTTTTATAAGCTCTCCAGTTCCGTAAGTAGAGTATTTTAAAGGATTTCTATTTTTATCATCAACTAATGTAATACCAGATGCTTCAGCCATTTCTATAACTGCCTTATCTTTATTAATAATACCATATTTAGCTTCTACAATTTTTCCTTCAGGATTTCTTACTTTTACTTTTCTTATATTTCCTCCTGCAGCATAAAGTATAGAGTCAACAGTACCTTCGCCACCATCAGCAACTGGTATCTTTTTTATTTCAGCGTTTTTAAATACTTTTAATACCCCTTTCTCTATGCAGCTGCAAACTTCCATACTGCTTGCACTTCCCTTAAATGAATCTGGTATTATTATTATCTTTTTCATTATATTTCCTCTTAATTATAATTAATAATCACTATTATTTTATCATAAGTTTTATTTTTTAATATTAGAATAAAATTTATTATGAACAGACTTGTTTCATACTAATTGATATATAGTAATTATGAAACAAGTCTTATTCAACTTAAATATTAATTAAGTTATAGGTGCAGGATTAAATATACACATATCATTAGAAAGATGATATTTTTCTGCAAATGTTCTCTTTGTACCGCTAGCCACATCTATTATTTCATTAAATAACTTCTCTCCAACTTCTTTTATATCAGCATCTCCAGTAACAATGTCACCAGCACTGAAATCTATTAAGTCGCTCCACATATCTCTCAAATCATTTCTTGAAGATACTTTTATAACAGGAGCTTCAGCCAATCCGTATGGAGTGCCTCTTCCAGTCATAAATACCTGTAATGTAATTCCAGAAGCCAACTGAGAAGGACCGCATACTATATCGCTTGAAGGAGTAGCTGCATATATTAAACCATGCTTAGTAGGAACTTCACCGGGAGAAAGAACTTCAACTATAGGAGCAGTTCCCGATTTAGCAATAGAACCTATAGCCTTTTCAACAATATTTGCAAGACCGCCCTTTTTGTTTCCTGGTGTAGGATTTGCACTTCTGTCTGCCTCTCCAACAGATAAATATTCATCATACCATTTCATCTCTGAAGCTAATTTTTTTCCTACCTCATCATTTATACATCTTTCTGCCAATATATGAACTCCGTCTCTTGCCTCTGTAACTTCTGAAAACATAACAGTAGCCCCTCCTGATACAAGCATATCTGAAGCATAACCTGCTGACGGATTAGCACTTATTCCAGAAAAAGCATCACTTCCTCCGCATTGCATACCTATACAAAGTTTAGATAAAGGCAAAGATGTTCTCTTTCTTTGATTTAATCTATCAAGTTTCTTTTCTGCCATTTCCATAATAGAGTTCATCATACTATGAAAACCTTTTTTATCCTGAAGTATAATAACATTATCATCATTTATCAATTTTTCATATAAAAGCATGTCAACCGTAAGTTTTTCACAGCCTAATCCTATTACCATAACTTCAGAACCAAAATTTGGATTTTTTACTAAATTTCTTAAAGATCTTATAGGAATATCAGCATTTTTCGCATTTATTGCTACACCGCATCCATAAGCATGATTAATAGCTACCACATCATCAACATTTTCATACTTAGGAAGAAGTTTCTCTCTAATCTCTTTTAAAGCCGCATTTAATACCCCAGCAACACACTGTACTGTAGTACTTATGGCAAGTATATTCCTAGTACCTGCAAATCTGCCGTCGCCATTATCATAACCATAAAATGTAGTTCTTGAAGGCTTAGGCAATTGAGTAATAATATTTTTGGCAAATACTAAATCATCTAATTTAGGTGCAGAAGGAAGCCTCAATATATGCTCATTTACCCAATCACCTTTATTTATGTCTTTTAAAGCGTACCCGATACAAATACCATATCTTATAATAGGCTCATCTTTTTTTATATCTCTCAAAGCTATTTTATGAGATTGAGGTATATCGTCATTAACCTTAAAGCCGTCATCTATATAAGAATCTTTTTTCAAATCCTTAATTGCTACAACTACATTATCATTTTCATTAATTTTTATAAAAGACTTTTTCATTACTGCCCTCTTTTAATAAATCAATAACAGACTTGTTTCAAAAGTACTTGACAATATTAAATATAAAAATTTAACAATTTATCAATTATAAGAATAATGTTTTATAAACTATTATTTTAGTATATAAGCATGCAGTCTTTCACCGAAAGTGTACAGAGTATCCTTCTTTGGGCACCACCGAGTAGGTACCTATACGGCAAAAGAAGCATGGGTGTGTGGACTAGCCACCGCAATTATAAATAAAATTAGTTTTGAAACAAGTCTAATATAATTATTTTATTAATCCTGCTTCTCTTAATACAACTCTCAATTTTTCTATCTCATCATCTTTAAGTCTTTGTATAGGATCCAAACATTTTCCAACATTTATTCCTTGCTGTACTAATCCTTCTTTTATAACAGCAGGGAAAGTACCCATATTACTTATTATTCTGATAGGAGCAAGAGCAAACTGAGCATCTAAAGAACCTTTTAAATCACCAGCCATAAACTTATCATATATATCAGCAGTTAATCTAGGAGCAACATTAGCACATGAAGCTATAGCACCTTTAGCACCGCAGCATAATCCTGCATATATCAAAGTATCTCTTCCTAAAAGAACACTGAAATTCTCATTATCTCTAGTTAAACGTATATACTCTGTTGTATTAGTCATATCTCCAGTACTGTCTTTTACACCTACTATATTTTCTATTTTAGCAAGTTTAACAACTGTACTAGGCTCTATAGTAATATTGGTTTTAGGTTTATTATTATATAATACAATAGGCAATGAAGAATGAGAAGCTATAGTTTTATAATGCTGATATAATTCATCTTGTGTCTGAGATATAAACATTAGAGTTAACACAGAAATAGCATCCATTCCAACATCTTCACATATTTTTAATAATCTTAAAGCACCCCTTGTAGATATGCTATTAACACCTCCATAAACAGGTACTCTTCCAGCTGCTGCTTTTTTTACAGTTTCTAAAACTTTTCTGTATTCTTCTTCATCAACAGCATAAAACTCCCCTGTTGTTCCCATAGGAAATAATCCATGAACACCGCTTTCTATCAAGTGTACAGAAAGCTCTTCTAAAACTTTATAATTAATATTTCCATTATCGTCTATAGGAGTTACTATAGGCGGAATAATTCCTTTTGGCTGAAAACTCATAATTGTATCCTCCGAATAATTTTTTTATCGAATAATTTTTTTATTTAACAAATATCTGCATAATAAATAATACTATCAAAGCTAAAATAGACATTATCATAGAAACAGCAAATTTACACATAACCTGATCTTTCAATTCGCTTATTCCAAACATACCATTAAATACCCAGAAACCGCTGTCATTAAAATATGAGAAAGATATAGCACCAGCACAGCAAGCCTGAGCTAATAGTATAGGAGAAGCTCCCAAACTAGACATCAAAGGTGCTGTCAAAGTAGCAGCTGTAGTTATAGCAACAGTAGCAGAACCTAAAGCTATTCTCATCAAAGCAGCTATAACAAAAGGTATAAGCAAAGCAGGTATAGGCAAATTAACAACAGCATCTCCCAATACATTTCCTAAACCGCTTACTTTTATTACATTTCCTAAACATCCGCATGCACCTGTAATAAGCATTATCATACCAGTAGATTTTACTGAATCTTCCAAAACTTTTAATACATCTTTTTTACTGTCTTTAAAAGCAAGTCCGTAAATAGCTATAAGAGTTCCTATCATCAAAGCTGCTATAGGACTTCCTAAAAAATCTACTACGCTATTAAAAGCCCCAAGTTCTGCATTTGATACATCTAATATAGTTTTAGCAAAAATCAGTATCAAAGGTACTACTATAGGTGCTAATGACATCATAAATGAAGGCATCTGTTTGGCACCCATTAATTTTTCAAGCTCTGACATAGAACGTATATATTCTGCTTTGAACTCTTTTCTATCAAATCCGCCTTGTTCATTTGGAATCTGATATATTTTAGTACCAAGCCATTTAGTATAAAATATAGCAGCAATAAGCGGAATAATAGATACTATAATACCTGTAAATATCATAGATCCCATATCTACATTAAGAAGACCAGCGGCAGTAAGAGGACCTGGTGTAGGCGGTATAAGAGAGTGTGAAAGCTGTAATCCTGCTGCCAAAGAAAGTGCCAAACCTACAACTGATTTTCCTGTAACCTGAGACATACCTTTTAATAAAGGTGTGAAAATTAAAAGTGCTGAATCAGCAAATACCGGTATAGATACTATTAATCCAGTAATACCTAAAGCCCATTCTTCTTTTTTCTTTCCTATAAATTTGATAAATGTAAATGCAAGCCTTTCAGCTCCTCCTGATTTTTCTAATATACCTCCCATCATAACACCTAAACCTATAATGATTCCTGTGCTGGATAAAGTACTTCCAAAACCAGATTGTATAGCTGTTATTAATCCTGTTACCTTTTTACCATCAGCATTTGTTATATCTGTTATCGGCATACCGCCTATAATACCTGTTATCATAGCAGCTATTAATAAAGCTATAAATGTATGTATTTTTGTACACATTACCAAAAATATCATTATGCCGACACCTAGTATAAGGCCTAATATCATTCTTGTTGCTTCATCCATATTGATACCTCTTTAATAATTTATTAGTTTTTTCTTAATTAGTTTTTATCTTACTAAGCAAGGTTTTTTAGGATTGAATTTCCAATTAGGAATTAAATACTGCATTCCTATAGAATCATCTCCAGCACCTAAGCATTTTTCTTTATATAGTTTGTTTGCTTTTAATATTTGATCCATATCTGGTTCTATTCCTAAACCAGGTTTTTTTGGTATATTTACATATCCGTTTTCTATTTTTAAAGGTTCTTTTGTAAGTCTTTCTATACCTTCCTGCCATATCCAATGTGTATCTATAGCATTAATATTTCCAGGTACAGCAGCTGCAGTATGAGAGAACATAGCTAATGAAATATCAAAATGGTTATTTGAATGCGATCCCCAAGTCAAGCCGAAATCATGACAAAGCTGACCTACTCTTACAGAACCAGACATAGTCCAGAAATGAGGATCTGCCAAAGGAATGTCTACTGATTGAAGTATAATAGAATGGCTCATCTCTCTCCAGTCTGTAGCTATCATATTAGTAGCCGTAGGAAGACCTGTTGCTTTTCTAAACTCTGCCATTATTTCTCTTGCTGAAAATACACCTTCAGCTCCGCAAGGATCTTCACAGTAGGTTAATATTCCATGCATATCTTTACATATTTCTATAGCTTCTTTTAAAAGCCAGCCGCCGTTAGGGTCTAATGTAATTCTTGCATCAGGGTATGCTTTTTTTAGAGCTTTTATAGCTTTTATCTCTTCTTTGCCTTCTAAAACTCCGCCTTTTAATTTAAAATCATTAAAACCGTATAATTCTTTTGAGGCTTTAGCTAATTCTACTATAGCTTCAGGAGTAAGAGCTTCTTCATGTCTTATTTTGTACCATTTGTTAGGAGCACTTTCATTATGATAATATTCTAAATCTGTTTTCTTTCTGTCGCCTACATAAAATAAATAGCCGAGCATCAATACTTTATCTCTTAATTGTCCGTTTCCTAAAAGAGATGCAGCAGGAACACCCAATGTTTGACCAAGTAAATCTAGTAAAGGAGCTTCCACTGCTGTCATAACATGAACGCCTGTTCTTAAATCAAATGTCTGAGCTCCTCTTACATCATTTTCATCTTTTAAAGAATTTTGTATTTTGATAAGAGTATTTTTATATTCTCCTATACGGCTTCCTTCAACTATTGATTTTATGTTTTCAAGTCCCTTAGTAATTTTTTCTCCGCCCGGAACTTCTCCTACACCTATTTTTCCTTCACTATCTTTTAATATCACTACATTTCTTGTAAAATATGGAGCATGAGCACCGCTTAGGTTTAAAAGCATGCTGTCTCTTCCTGCCACAGGGTATATATCCATTTTTTCAATTTTTATATCAATACTCATAATATTTTATCCCCCTAAACTTTTTTATTTATTTTTTTAAAGAAACATTTGTAATTTTTTCATAGTATTTTAATATGGCACTATGATCATCAGCAGCACAGCCGTCAGATTTTAAATACTGCATTATTTCCATAACTTGAGCAGTTAAAGGTAAATAAGAGTTTACTGCATGAGAAGCATTCAAAGCATTATTTAAATCTTTTATATGAAGTTCGATTCTAAAACCAGGTTTAAAATTATGTTCAAGCATCATAGGAGCTTTAGCATCCATTACTGTAGAACCAGCAAGTCCGCCTCTTATAGCTTTATAAACTAATTCTGGATCAGCACCTAATTTTTTTGCCAAAATTAAACTTTCAGAAACAGCAGAAATATTGATAGCAACAACTACCTAATTTGCTAATTTTGCTACGTTTCCAGAACCTAATTCGCCTACATAAACTACTGAAGAAGCCATAGGTTTTAATAAATCGCATACTTTATCAAATACTTCTTTTTTACCGCCTGCCATAACTGATAAAGTACCGTCTATAGCTTTAGGTTCTCCGCCTGATACTGGAGCATCTATAAGTTCTATAGATTTTTTAGCAAGTTCTGCTCCTATAGCTTTTGATTCCACTGGGTCTATTGAGCTCATATCTATTACTACAGTTCCGCTTTTAGCACCTTCTATAATACCATTTTCACCTAAACAAACTTCTCTAACTTGAGGGGAGTTAGGAAGCATAGTAATAATAACTTCACATTCTTTAGCTACTTCAGCTGGATTATTGGCTGTTTTTGCTCCTTCTTTAGCAAGCTCTTCAACTGATGCTTTAGATCTGTTATAAACAACAAGCTCATGTCCTGCTTTTAATAAATTTTTGCTCATAGGTTTGCCCATGATTCCTAGTCCTATAAATCCTATTTTCATTTTGTACTCCTTTTGTTTATTTTTATTTAAAAATTATTTCATTTTGACAACTGTCTGTTTTTAAAAATTCTAAAACATTATTTAATGAAGTTTCTATTTGATTTCTTACCGCCTCATCTGTGAAAAATCCTATATGAGGTGTTACAATAATATTAGGATGTCTTAAAAGAGCAGCAAAGCATTCATCTTCTATGTACTTTTCTCTATAATCAAATCTGAAATATTTATTTTCATTCTCATAAACATCTAATGCCATTGCTGATATTTTGCCAGATTTAACAGCTTCAAAAGCATCTTTAGTATTTAGTATTTCCCCTCTTGAAAGATTTACTATAAATACTCCGTCTTTCATTTTTGATATAGAATCAGAATTAATTAAATATTTAGTCTCTTTTAATAATGGAACATGATAAATTATTACATCGCTATTATTATATAATTCATCTAATGATACATATTGAGCTATCGATTTTAATTCATCTTTTTCAAATGCATCGTTTATAAGTATTTTTTTTGGAGAAAATCCGAATAAAGTTTTTACAGTAAGTGATCCTATCTTTCCAGCACCTACAACACCTATAACCTGATTTCGTATCTCTTTAGCCAGCAAATTTTTTATTGTAAAATCCTGATTTTGAATTCTTAATATATATTTGTTATAATTT
The DNA here is from genome assembly GCF_949287625.1 of uncultured Brachyspira sp. Taxonomy (GTDB): domain Bacteria; phylum Spirochaetota; class Brachyspiria; order Brachyspirales; family Brachyspiraceae; genus Brachyspira. Next base: position 25,744 of record NZ_CASEGO010000020.1, read on the forward strand.
CTAAGCAGAGAAAGAACGCATAAAACAGCATACTCACTTACAGAATTAGGAGAATAGCTTGGAACATTAGCAAATCTTATCCCTAATTCTTTAGCCGATTTTAAATCTATATTGTCAGTGCCAGCCGATTTTGTAGCAGCAAATTTGATATTAAATCTTTTCATATCCTCTAATACTTTTCTATTTACAGTTCCAGATCCAGTAAATATTACAGCATCAAAACCTTCAGCCTGTTTTATATTATCTTCTTTCAAATGTTCTGATATCAATTTTATTTCAAAGTTTAGTTTGGAAGAAAATGAATTGAATATTTCTATTTCTTCATCTCTAACAGAATAAGCTATTATTTTCATTTGAACATCCATTATAAGTGATATTTATAATTAGATTATATTCAAATTTCTTATATTATCTTTATACAAAAAGTATAATAATCAAATATGTTTTTGTATAATGTATACAAAAAATATTATAATTTCATAATAATGGTCTATATTTTGGTTTTTTCTTATAATATTTGACTGTATTTTATACGAAAAATCTATATATACAAAACAATAAGGAACAAATTACTATGCCTATTGACGAAAAAATAGCACAAAGATTATTAAAAAAGATAATGGATAATATTAATTATGAGGTAAATATTAATATTATGAATGAATATGGGGAAATTATAGCAAGCGGAGATGAAAAAAGAATAGGAAAAATACATTTAGGAGCATTAGATGTTATAAAAAATGCTAAAAGTATGGAATATTTTGATTATATAGATAATGATACAGAAAGCAGCAAGCCTGGTGTCAATATACCATTATATATAAATAAAGAAATTATAGGAGTTGTAGGAGTTACTGGAAATCCTAAAGAAATCAAACTAATAGCAAATATGGTAAAAATGATTACTGAAATATTAATTGAAAGAGAAATAGATATAGACAAACAAATCTTAAAACAAACAACATTAAATAATTATATATATAAAATTATCTCTAAAGAATCTTATAATTATATATCATCTATTAATATTTGGGCAGAAAATAATAACTATTCTTTTAATATAGATAGAAATGTATGCCTAATAAAAATTGAAAATAATGATAAATATGATATGTATAAAATATCTGAATATATTATAAATAAACTGCAGAAAATTAAATATTTCTATAAACAAGATATTATAACATATATTGGAAATAAACAATTTATAATAATAAAAAGTTTTGACAGTAAAGAAAAAATACAGGACAAAAAGAAAATAATAAAACTCTTTTTTAAATGCCTTAGAGAAGAAATAAAAATAGATATAAAATTTTCTGCTATGTGCGGAGGAATAGTTAATACTCTGCAAGATATACATAATAGCTTTGATCAGGCTAATTTTTTATTTAATTATATAACACATACAAATAACAATATATATTTTATAGAAGATTATATTTTAGAGTATATCATTTTAAATGAAGGATTCGAAAGCTCATCTATGATACTAAAAAATGCATTAAATATAATAAATAAGAATACAGCATTTAAAGAAACAATAATTACTATGAGCAAATGTGATATGAATATAAATAAAACCTGCGAAAAACTCTCTATGCATAGAAATACTATTTTATATAGAATGAAAAAAATTAAAGAAATACTAGGTTTAGATCCAATAAATAGTCATATCGATAGAATAAAGTTTTATATAATAGCAGCAATATTAAAAAAGTAGTAAAACAATTTATAAATATTTTAATATTAGATTCATAAGTATAAAGTAAAGCTCTACATCATATTTTTGATGATAATATCCCATAAACTGAAGTATAGAAAGAGATGTATAATTAAATAGCCTCTCTATATTATCTATAGCCATCGCAATAGTATCAATGTCATTATTATCAATTATCTTTAAATACTGTATTTCTTTATGTTTATTAAAATCAATTCTAACTGCCTTTTTTACTATGTCCTTATAGTATAGAAAATTATCTATATTAAAATTATCAAAATCTACATAATGCCTTTTTTCTGTACTTGATGAATATAAATGATATAGATCTGATTTTTCTATATTTTCAAATAAATATGTAAGAAAATTATTAATATCAGTTTTCACTGTATTACAATAATTATCATAAAATGTTATATCTTCATCATTCTGAACTGCTTTCATTTCAGCAGTATTATTAAATATTTTTTGTTTTAATGCAATATCATTAGTACGGCTCTTTGATGAATAATAAAAAGATTTAAAATAATTATTATAATCTTCCTGCATCTTTTTTAATTGCTCATTATTTTTTTTATTATTTTGATGTTTTTCTTTTCTTGATAGTATTTTATACTGAGTGATATATTCGTTATATTTATCTTTATCTCCAAGTTCAAGATATGTTTTTGCCATTAATTTATATGTTTCTATTTCATCTTCTTTAAGGTTTAAAGATTTCTGCAAATTAACTAATGCCTTCTTATAATTACTAAGTCTAAAATAAGAATCACCCAGCCAAAATAAAATCAAATAATCCTCTTCATCACTGTTAAGTTTAATAGATTTTTCTAAATATTTAACTGCTTCTTCATACTCACTGTCTATATAATTAATATATCCTATCCAATAATATGCTAAATAATTATTTTCACTGCTGTATTTTTCATTTATTTCTATAGATTCTAATAAATAATGAACAGCATTTTTATAGCTTTCAAGTTTAGCATAACAAATACCAAGATAAAGATAGTTTAAATATTCATTCTCCTCAGCCTCTGAAAGTTTGATAAAGCAGTCAAGCTGATAATCTATATTATCACTATAATTCAAAGCTATATTTCTAGCCTTCTCCAAACATTCCTCTGATAAAGACTCCTCATCTATTATCTTATAAAGAATCCCTATAGAAAGCCAGCTGTTAAACTCATCATCTTTTAATTTTAAAGATTCGCTTAGATGTTCAAGTGCCTTATCATATATCTGAACAGAAAAATAAGTATATCCTAAATAATATCTTGCAAGATAATCATCTTTTTTCAAAAGTATAGATTTTTCTAAAAACTCTATAGCCTTAGAATAGCTCTTTAACTGCATATGACAATATCCTGCATATTTGTATAATAAATTATCCTCTATACCAAAAGCCTTATATAAATAAAGCAAAGCCAAATTATAATTATAATCATTAGCCCCTATTTTAGCATATGTAATACCTAACCATAAAGCATAGTAATGATTTGATTTATCTAATTTATATGCACTCTTAAAACATTCTAAAGAATCTTCTAATGAATTAAATATATCATAGCATCTTCCCATATAGTACTTATACATAGCCTTATTAATATTGGACTTATCTAATGATAATGCTTTTAAAAAATTAATCATCGCTATATCATATCTCTCTAATTTATATGCACAATATCCTGCTTTAAATATGGCTTCTGTATTATTAATATCAATATTATCTAAAATATTATTGCATAAAGAAAATGCATCTTCATAATTACTGCTCTGTATATAATTGTCTATATCTTGGAGGTATTTATCTATATTTTTCATATTCCAACTTTTTATAATATTAATATTATATTATAAATGATTATTTAGAAATTTAAACCTATTAATTTTTACAATTACAAAAAAATAACGGTTTTAGGCATTCTGTATGTATAATTATACAGTTAGTTAAAAAATAATTTATTTTTTATAAAACACATACTTAATAATAAAAAACTTTGACAAAAACTATATTTTTAGTATATACTGGAACGATTTCATTTTGTCAACTGATGTACATTATATTGAATTATCAACTTTTTTGCCGCACAAAAAAGTTGCAAAAAATGCAATTACTAGAACTTTATATTTTAAAGATATGTATTAAATGTATTATAATACCTGA
>NZ_CASEGO010000021.1 GCF_949287625.1 uncultured Brachyspira sp.
CACTTCGTTCGGTCGCGTTGACATTTGATAAGAATAAACAATACCGTGCGTCCCGAACGAAGATGAGGGAGAGCTCGCGGTTGACAAACTTAAAAATTTCCAGTATATACTGGAACGATTTCATTTTGTCAACTGATGTACATTATATAGAATTATTAACTTTTTTGCCGCACAAAAAAGTTGTAAAAAACGCAATTACTAGAACTTTATATTTTAAAGATATATATTAAATGTATGGTAATATCCGAAATTTGGACTAAAAATGCAGTCTTTTCGCCACAGGCGTACAGCGTATGGTTCTTTGTGCCAACAAAAGAACTGGGGTGTGGGGCAAAGCCCCGCAAATATCAAAATTTAAAAAAATTATTTTTTGACAAACTGTATTTGTTTAGGTATATACTAAAAATTCTTAAGTTTGTCAATTTTTTTATTCAACTTTTTCCCGCCGCACGCTATACTTAACAGTACTTCCTTCGGTTGCAGGCGGACAGGCGTCACAAAAGAACTGGGGCTGCCGACGCAAAATGCGGACTTCGTCGGCACGCAGAGCGAGGGGACTTCGTCAAATGCAGTCTTTTTGGTCCTTTGTGCCAACAAAAGAACTGGGGTGCGGGGCAAAGCCCTGCAATATTTTAAATTAAAAAAAATTATTTTTTGACAAATTATAGTCGTTTAGGTATATATAAAAAGTTAAAAATTTTAGTTGTAATATTTGACATTACAACTAAAACATGTTATTATTATTGTAATAATAGCTATTACAACCATTTAATTAAAGAAAAATATTTCATACAAAAAGGAGAATTAAAATGAAAATTGCAATAATAGCAGCAAACGGAAAAGCTGGAAAATTAATTATCAATGAGGCATTAGAAAGGGGATTAAATGTTACAGCAATAGTAAGAGATAAAACAAAAATAAATAATTCAAAAATAAAAGTTATAGAAAAAGATTTATTTGATTTGACAAAAGATGACTTGAAAGAATTTGATACCGTTGTAAGTGCATTCGGAGTATGGGAAGAAAAAGAACTTGACAAGCATTCGTCTGCAATGGAGCATTTATGTAATATACTTGCAAATACAAACATAAGACTTATGGTAGTTGGAGGAGCTGGAAGTTTATATATAGATAGAGACAAAAAATTAATGGATAGTAAAACTTTTCCTGATATATTCAAACCTCTTGCAAAAAGTATGTCAAAATCATTTGATATATTAAAAAATAAAAAAGATGTTTTATGGACTTATGTATCTCCTTCTGCTGATTTTCAATCTGATGGAGTAAAAACAGGAGAATATAATATAGGTAATAATGAATTACTTTTCAATTCTAAAGGTGAAAGTTCTATCAGTTATGCTGATTATGCTATAGCTTTTGCTGATGAGATACAAAATAAAAAATATTTAAATCAGCAAATAACATTCTGTTCTAAATAATAATTATTAAAAATATAGAAGTTAATAGAATATTATTTTTATCTATTAACTTCTATTAATAATAGATATTTTTATATTATTTAATATTTTTTACTTCGGCATTATTAATAACTTTTTTATAAGGCATTAAAATATACTCATTCATTTTATTTTTCATTTTCTTTTGAATTGAAGGAATTGATATTAAAGCACCTACCAATTTTATTTGAAGCATTTTTATTTTTTGTTTTTGGGGGAAATCATAAATATGATGTTTTTTATAGTATTTATGATCTTCTTTCATAAGTCCCTGCATTATGTATATCAAGTCCCTAAATATCTTCATTCCTCCTACACCATAAAAGTTTTTAGGACGAGTACATTTATTATCCATAGCATATTTCATTATAGATGATAACTTTGAAAGTTCATTGAAGGCATCATCATTATAATCATATGCAATATGAGTGAGAAAGTTACCTCCCACTTCAGAGCGTGATTCTATAAGTGTATGCAAATTATATTCTCTTTCATAATCTCCGCTTATTATATATCCTATAGGCATGCCCTCTGTAACAGTTCTATGCCCATTACAGAATTGTCTGTCATCGTAAATTTTAAAACTTGAATGTGTATAATGATTTTCTATTGTAAAAGCATATATAATTGAATCAGCTTTTTGTATTTCATTTCTTAAAAAATCATCAAATCCGTCTTTATAAACACATTTTCCAGTAATAGCACAGCCGAAACAGCCGAGACAGCCTCCATGAAAATTATATTCTCTTATATTAATTTCTCTTGTTTTATAATGAAATACCGATTTAAAGTCTTCAATCATATTTCTTAAACTCTCATCATTGTTGGCACAGTTAGTGAGTATTAAAACATCTTTTGAAGTATCTTTTTCATTTGAATCGTTAGTGTATTTTCTTTTATATATAATATTTTCTTTTGTATATGTTTTGATTGATGTATTTATATAGTTTAGATTATTATTTATACAAAAAGTTAGATAATTAAAAAAGTTTACTGCATCTTCCTGACCTTCTTTTTTCATAAGGTCTTCCATATCGGCAGAGAGCCCTCTTATATATTTTAATCCTAAGTCTAAACAATTCTCTTCTATGAACTTATGTGCTGTAATATCATAAAAATGCTTTGAAGTAGAAAACTGCGTTGCAAATTTATCTTTTATATTAATATTATTTTCTTTTAATAATTCTATAAATCTATGCAGCTGATAGGGTACTAAAAAAGTATATACAGGATAAGAAAAAATAATTACATCCGTTTTTTCAAGTTCTTCTTTTATTTCATTAAAGTTTTTTTCATAATATTTTATTTTTTGTCCAACGTTTAAAAATGAAAATTTATGTTCTGTAAATACTTTTTCCAAAAATAATAAAGTTTGTAAAGTTATGCTGTTATTGCCTTTAGGGCTTCCGTTTATAACTAAAATATTCATTTGTGCAGTCCTTTAATTAATAATACTATTATATTTAATAATAATAAAAGCTCAATATAAATATTTGAAACATTAGATTATGTGATGAAGTTATTGAAAATATTTTTAGGTAATTTTTAATTCAAGCTGTATGGTTATATATAAAACTGTATTTAAATATATTATAATATTGTATATATATACATTATTATAAAAATATTCTATAAAAAACTATATTAATTTTAATAGATTACTTCCCGATAATAATTTGTATCTTAATAAGGTTATAGTTTATGTATTTTAATGTAAGAATAAGTTCTAAAATATTTTATTGTATCATATTAGCAGGAATTGCTTTTACGGTATATGTATTTGTTTTTAGTTCTAAAGGTTTTCTTACATTAGACAATCAAAAAACTCTTATAGAGAATAAGAAAGAGAAAGTGGAAGAACTCAATAGAAAAAAAAGTCAAATTTCTAATAATATAGTTAGATTAAAAACGGATAGAGAATATATTTTATCATATGCCAAAACTTTTGGTTATTTAGACGGCACAAAAAATGAAAAAATTATTAAAATAATAAAAGATGAAGAGGATACATCAGTTTCCGCTGTTTCAGACAATAAAAAATCATATGATAATGATAATTATATTAATATAAAAGGTGCTTTAATACTTGCATTAATGATCGTATTATGTTTTATATTTTATTTAATACTTCTAAATAAAAATATACTTCCAAAACTAAAAAGAAAAAAAACTGCTTTTTATAAAGGGTGACTTAAAGAAAATACAAATCCCGCATCTTTATAAAAAGGTTCATAATAAGGCATAAAATTAAAACTAAATCCCTCATTTTTCTTTTTACCGTAAACTCTTTGATAACTGTCATAAGCAACCGCAGCACCGCAAAATACCGCAGCTGTTATTTCAAATATTGTAGCTGATATCCATAGACTTTTGTATCTGTTTCTTCCAGTTGTAGAAGGGGCAACATTGGCAGTTTCTAAAGAATCTAATCCAAATACCAAATATGTTGCATATGTATACGAGAAAAATGCTGTAAGTAAAAATGTAACTTCTGTATATCTGAAAGGATTACTTTTATAAGGTTCTTCAAGCATAACAGGAGAACTGCTTACTCCTTTTTGATTTATAATTTTATCTCCTTCCATTGTGAATATAGAATTAACACTGTTAGTATCAATATTATATTCAGACTTTAATTGTTCATTAGTTTCTATTATTTCTTTTCTTGCTGTATTATCATTGGTATTATATTCCTTTGAAAGATCAGAAAAATAAAAAGCTCCGAAGAATGTGTTTGAAATGATAAGCAGTATAGTGATAATTTTTATTTTCATTATAGTAACAAATGTGCTCCTAGTGTAAATTCTAATCCAGTAAGATTAACTGTTTTTATTTTTTCAGGCAAAGTAACTTCTGTCTTATCGCTGAATACTCCTAAGTTTATAGGATTGGTATAAAATCTGTATCCAATGCCTAAATTAACACCTATAGTATCGGTAATATTATACTGAATTGAAGCTATAGCTCCTATACCAAACATAATATCTCTTGAATCTATTTTAGCACCATTTTTAAGATAAGTATAGTTGTCTATAAAATAATTTCCGCCGTATACTTCTCCTATAGTTGTAAAAGATATACCCATGCCAACATACGGTGTAATAACCAATCTTAAAACTTCCTGATATAAATTTATATTAATATCAAAATTAAATCTAGCATCTACGGCATAACTAGACTTAAAAAAATCACCGAATAATAATCCGATACTAATATTCGGAGAAAATCTAATACCATTATATCCTATTTTTAAATGAAGTCCCAAGGCATATTTATTTTCATTTAATGATATTTTTAATTTTCCGTCATTCGGTCTTATTGTACTTTGATATGCAGCATTAAAAGATTTAATATTATATGAAGCATAATTTAATGATATTCCAGCTATAAAGTCTCCTATAATAGTTTCTCTTGCAATATCGCCTGCCTGTATATTTCTTCCTCTCGATATTTTTAATACTGAATAATCACTTCCTAATTCTTTTACTCTTAAAGTTCCTTTATAATCATATCCGCCGTTTATAGTATTTCCAGAAGGCAAAGTTATATTCTCTTTTTTAGAATATACTTTAAATCTTGTTTTTGAATCAATACCCTGATTTTTTCCAGCAAGTATGATAACATCATTTCCAATAATATCTGATATTGTTAATGTTATCTTAAATATCTCTCTCATTTTATCTTCTACTTTAGCCGCCAAATCATTGCAGGCATCATTAATAGCTGTTTGTCTTAAAGAATATGAAGGATACGAAGTAGTAGAATAGTAGCTTACCCCCTGCAGTTTGGAAGAATACATAATCTTAGTAGTTTCTACATCCGCTATCTGAAGCACCATTTCTACTTGTCCGTAAATACTTCCGCTTCCAGTATCGCTGTCATAATTATAACTTACATCAGCAGATACTATACTTCCTTTTATAGCTTTTGAATATCCGTATATCTTTCCCACTTCAATAACCTGACTTTCTGTTATACCTGTTAATTGAAGCTCCATTTCTTTTAGGTATTTATCCAAATTTTTCCTGTCTACAATATTAAATCTGTTCATTTTGGTTAATGAATCTTCTATCAATGCTGTCAGCTGTTTGCCTAAGCCTTGAGAATATCCGCTTGAACTATCTTCTATTTCGAAGACAGCGATATTTTCTTTAGTATAAGTTTTACCTATTTCTCTATTCATTTGCTGGGAGAATAATGTAAATGAACATACAAGAAAAGTTATTGCAAATATAATCTTTTTCATTAATATGTACTACCTTTAATACAATTTTTTTTAAAACCTCTTTTAAGATAATATATTATAAACTAAAAAAGTCAAATTTATGTAATGAACTTGTTTTAAAAGTATTTGACAATATTAGCTGTAAAATTATTTAATTTTAATATTATAAAATATAATGTTTTATATATTAGACTTGTTTCAAAACTATTTTTATTTATAATTGCGGGGACTAGCCCTCTGAAGTACACAGTCGTGCCCGTACCACCCCGCTTCTTTTGAACGTTGTCCACTCGCTCTGCGTGCCACAAATAACCAAAAACTCTATATTTACGGCTAAATTTAACAATTTATCTTACATATAAAACATGTTTAGTACAATTTAGGATTATTTTTATACCTTGCACTTTTTGCAACTTTGACGAAGTCCACCCGTGGTGTGCGGCGGGAAAAAGTTGAATAAAAAAATGACAAACTCAAAAATTTTTAGTATAAAATCAAAATAGCAATAACTGTTTTAATATAAATACCAATTGATATGAAATGAATATTAAATTTGCTGCATTTTTCATTATGTATAAAAATACAATATATGTAATAATTGATTAATGATAATTCTTATATTTAATTTTTATTGATAAATTATTAAAAAGAATATATATTATAGTAATGATTTTATTTTTATGGAGTATAAATTATGAATGAAAATACTATAAAATACAGCTCAGCTGGAAATTTGGTTTCTTTTAATATGGACAAATCATACAAGATATCTAATTTTAATATAGATGAGAGCCTTCTTTCAAAAGATCAAAAAGAATTATTGGAAGAGATGATAGTTTCAAGTATTAATGAGGCTTCTCATAAAGTAAAAGAATTAAATAAAAAATTAGATGATGAAGAAGATAATAGTAATATAGAAGAAAAACCTAAACATGCTAATCCTTTTAATATGAATTGGGGAGATATGAGCCAAATGTTTAATGATATCAGTAAAATGACATCTGTAGAATATAAAGACGGTAAATTAAATATATCTTTGGATTCAATAACACCTGATATGATTTCAAAAATGAATGACATGATGAATAAGATGAATGATAAAGATGATGAGAATAATAATAAGGAATAATTAATTTGAATAATATACAGTCATTGGATAAACTTACTCAGATTATATCAAGGCTTCCTGGAATAGGAGGCAGAACTGCTATGCGTCTTGCTTTATATTTATTTGACTGTGATGAAGAGTATTTAAAAGAGTTTGCAGATACATTATATACTCTTCATGACAATATAAAATTATGCGGTAAATGCTATAGTTTGAGTGATAATGATATTTGTTATATATGTTCTAATGATAAAAGAGAGCATAATAAAATATGTGTTGTAGAAACTTATCCTGATATGCTTGCAATAGAAAAAACAGAAGAGTATAACGGAGTGTATCATGTATTAGGCGGTCTTATAGCACCTCTTAAAGGTATAGGTATATGCGATATAAGGATAAAAGAACTTATTGATAGGGTTAATACTGAAAATATTGATGAAATAATGATAGCTTTCAGTGCATCATTAGAAGCAGATACTACTGCTGGATATATATTCAAATTATTAAAAGATAATAATTATACAGGCAGAGTAACAAGAATTACTTATGGAATATCTTTATCAAGCGATATAGAAAATGCTGATTCTAGGTCTCTTGCAAGAAGTATTTTAGACAGAGTGGAAATGAGTTAATAATAATAAAATATATTAATATAAGGGCATTAAATGGAAGATTATATATTGTCTATAGGCGGGTCAAATATTGATATACAGGGCTTTTCCAAAGGAAGAATACTTTTAAAAGAATCGAATCCTGGTAAAATAAATGTATGTGCAGGCGGTGTTGAAAGAAATATTGTTAATAATTTATCAAATATTGGGCTTAAAAATATAAAATTTGTTACTTCTATTGGCGATGATATTTTCGGAGATATTCTTTTTGATAATATAAAGTCATTAGGAATAGATACTTCATATATTGTAAGAAAAGGAAGCTCCACTTCATATATAGCTATTATGAATAATGATAAGGATATGGAGATAGCTGTATCAGATATGGACTCTCTTGATAAAAATATTGATATTAAATATTTAGAAAGTATTTATGAAATAATAGATAATGCCAAACTAATCACTATAGATGCCGTTATGGGAAGAGATATATTTGAGTATTTAATAAATAATTTCCCTAATAAAAAATTGATAAGCGATGCAGTATCAATAAAAAAGGCCGAGCATATAAAGGGGCTTGAAAATCATATTTATGCCTTAAAAATTAATTCAAATGAAGCATCATTTCTGCTTGACAAAGATATAAATACAATAGATGATGGAAAAGAAGCTGTAAAAATATTCTTGTACAAGGGCGTTAATGAGATATATATAACATTCGGGGCTTTAGGAATATGCTATGGTGTTATTAATGATGGAAAAGCCTATCATTTGGAAGCACCTAAAGCAGATATTATCAATGCTTCTGGTGCTGGAGATGCTTTTATGGCTGGTATTGCTTATTCTATATTTTATAATTATAGTTTAGATTACAAGGTAAAATTTGCTGCTGTTATGTCAATGCTTGCATTAGAGAGTGAATACACTGTTAATGATAATATAAGTTTAGATATAGTAGAAAAAAGAATAAAAGATATATTTGGTACAAGTCTTAAAAATTAATTATTAAAATAAAGAGGTATTTAATGAATAATTTAAATGAATTTTTAGATATTAGCGAAGAGGTAAAAGAGGCATTATATGAAAAGAGGGCAGTTGTTGCACTAGAAAGCACTATAATATCACATGGTATGCCTTATCCGGAAAATGTTGAAAGTGCTTTAAACTCTGAAAAAAATATACGTGATAATAATGCAGTTCCTGCTACAATAGCAATCATAAAAGGTAAAATAAAAGTAGGATTAAATAAAGAAGAGCTTGAGTATATGGGTTCTAACAGCAATATAGCAAAATCAAGCAGAAGAGATTTAGCAGCCATGTTAGCATTAAAAAAAGATGGTGCTACTACTGTAACAACTACTATGATAGGAGCTTCTCTTGCAGGCATAAAGGTTTTTGCTACTGGCGGTATAGGCGGTGTTCATAGATATGCTCAGGAGACTTTTGATATATCAGCAGATTTACAGGAATTAAGCAAGACAAATGTTGCTGTTGTATGTGCTGGTGCAAAATCTATATTGGATTTGGCTCTTACTATAGAATATCTTGAAACTTTCGGTGTTCCAGTGCTTGGATATAAAACAGATAAATTTCCTGCATTTTATACTAGAGACAGCGGCTATAATGTTGATTATAAAGTAGATACTGCTAAAGATATAGCTAATATTCTTAATACAAAATGGTCTTTGGGTTTGGAAGGCGGAGTGTTGGTATGCAATCCTATACCTGAAGAATATGAAATGGATAAAGATTATATAAATAAAATAATAGATGATACTGTAAAAGAGGCTAAAGATAAAAAAATATCAGGAAAAGATGTAACTCCTTTTATACTTGCCAAACTTCATAGTGTAACTGAAAATAAAAGTTTGAAAGCTAATAAAGAGTTGGTTTATAATAACTGCAGAACAGCTGCTAATATTGCATATGAGTATTCTAATTTGATTAAATAATTTTGTTTCAAAATGCAGTTCTTTTGCATTATAGTTTTATAAGGCTTTTAAGTATAACAAAAGAGCTGCATATTAAATCTCAGTTATAAATTAGCATATTTCAAATTATTATAAATCATTACAAAAATAGTTTTTAAACAAGTATATTATAAATTTTCTATTTCTTCTATACTTAAACCTGTATTCTCGCTTATAATTTTTATATCTATGCCTGCATTTTTAAAACTTTTAGCTATAGATATTTGCTGCTGTTTTTTACCTTGTTCTATACCTTGTTCTATACCTTCTTTAAGAGCTTCTTCTTTAGCTTTTTTTATATCTAATTCTATACTCTTATTAAAAAAATAAGTATCTACTTCACGCTTTTTATACTTATCCATTACTGGGTTGTCATTAACAAATGTACGGCATTTTTTTTCTACTTCTTCAAATATTGTGTTTTCTTTCATTAATATAGACATATCTTCCCCCTTAAAGAATTTTATCCAAGAAATAAACTCTTTATGAAAGTCTTCTATTTCATCAACATCTTTTAAATTAAATTTAGGAAGTTCAAGAAAGTGAAGCTGACAATGATCTGTTAAAATTTTATTATTATTTAACTCTTTTAATATGTAACAGCTATGAACTTTATCTTCATCGGTTAATATGAAATTTGTAATATTTATACTTACAGTAGGTTTTAATTCATCATAAAAAGAACCTCTATTTAAGCTAGAACTATAATTATAAGCCCAATAGTATAAAGCCCTTTTTATAAAATCTTCATTTCCTCTGGACTGTATTTCTATTAAAACAGTTATACCTGTTTCTGTTGTTGCTTTTATATCTACAATACTTTCTTTTTCATCATAATTTTCTGCTATGTTAAATGGATTAAGTATTTCTATTTTCTTAAAAGTTTCAAAGTTTAAATCTTTAAATACAGCATTAATAAAATTTAAGGCTATATGTTCATTACCTGCATGCGAAAATAAGTAACGTATAAAATAATCGTTAATTCTATTTAAATTATTAACAGTTATGGGTTCATTTAATATCTGTTTTAATTTTTCTAAATCTTTCATAATATCTATTATACAAAAATAATTATAAAAGTAAAGTTTCATCAATTTATTACTATATAATTAATAAAATAAAAGGCTGTCATTATTTAATGGCAGCCTTAATTATCAATTAAAAATTATTAAAATCTTTTTTTTCTGTCATGTTTATCATGCTTTCTTTCTTTTCTTGCATGATCTTCTTCTACATAATCGGCAGGTTTTTCGAGTAATGCCTTTCTGCTTAAAGAATATTTTCCGCCTTTTATATCTATGATTTTTACTTTTACTTCATCGCCTATTTTTAATACTTCTTCAACATTCATAACATGTTTATATGCTAATTCAGATATATGACAAAGTCCTTCGATTCCCGGAAGTATTTCTATAAAGGCTCCGAAATCTTTGATATCTTTTACAACTCCGTCATATACTTCTCCAACTTCTGGATCTTTAACATAAGAATTAATAAGTTTTATAGTTTTATCAAGAGTAGGTGTATCAGGGGCAAATATATTAACTATTCCGCTGTCCTGTATATCTACATCGCTTCCAGTTTCTTCTATTATTGCCTTGATATTTTTTCCGCCAGGGCCTATTAATATTCTTATTTTATCAGGATTAACTTCCATAGTTTTATATTTAGGAGCAAAATCTGATACTTCGCCTGCATTTGATATTGTAGAATCAATTATATCAAGTATAAAATATCTAGCTTTTTTTGCCTGCTCTAATGCTTCTTTTAATATCTGAGTGGAGATTCCAGTAAGTTTAATATCTAATTGGAAAGCTGTGATACCTTTACGTGTTCCAGCTACTTTAAAGTCCATATCTCCCAAATGGTCTTCTACACCTTGTATATCGGTAAGTATTTTGTATCCGTCTTTGTATGTAGCAAGTCCCATAGCAATACCTGCAACGCTTGCATTAAGAGGTACTCCTGATGATAGTAAAGACATAGTAGAAGCACATATTGTAGCCATTGAAGAAGAACCGTTACTTTCTAAAATTTCAGCAACAACTCTTATTGTATAAGGAAATTTGTCTTTTGGAGGAAGTACGGCATTAAATGAACGTTCAGCTAAATTACCATGACCAATTTCTCTTCTTCCTGGAGCTCCATAGCGTCCTACTTCTCCTACAGAGAAAGGCGGGAAATTATAATGGAGCATAAAAGTCTTATTTTCTTTTCCGTATATATCGTCCATTAATTGAGCATCTTTTTCACTTCCCAATGTAACTATAGATAAACATTGAGTTTGACCGCGTGTGAAAAGAGCAGAACCATGTACTCTAGGAATTAAGTTTATCATAGTGCTTATAGGTCTTATTTCATCTAAAGCCCTTCCGTCTGGACGCATAGATTTTTCTACTATAGCCTCTCTAACTATTTCTTCTTCTATAGAATGACATATACCTTTAACCTGAGATATTAATTTTTCATCTTCAGTTGTAGTTTTTATATATTCTTCTATTTCATTAAAAGCATTATCCATGCTTTCATTTCTTTTAGTTTTATCAGGGTTATAGTTGGCAGCTTCTATTTTTGCTCTTCCATATTCAGTAACAGTTTTTACCAAATCAGCATCATATTCAAACAATTCCTGTTCTATTTTCTGAGTGCCGCAAAGAGAAGCCATTTCATTTTGCATATCTATATATTTCTGCATTTCTTTATGAGCTAGTTCTATGGCACCAATAAATACTTCTTCAGAAACTTCTTTTGCTTCTCCTTCTATCATCAAAATAGCATCTTTACTTCCAGCTACAATGATATCTAATTCACTTGAAGGAAGTTCGCTGTTTTTAGGATTTATTATATATTCTCCGTTTTTGTATCCTATTCTAACAGCAGCTACTGGTCCTCCGAAAGGTATCCAAGAAATAGTAAGTGCTGCAGATGAAGCTATTAAAGCCAAAGCATCAGTAGGCATATCAGTATCTACAGACAAAACAGTAGGTATTATTTGTACTTCATTTCTAAAACCTTCAGGGAAAAGAGGTCTTAAAGGTCTGTCTATAATACGTGATATAAGTATTTCTTTATCTCTAGGTTTAGCTTCTCTTTTGAAGAAACCGCCTGGTATTTTACCGCCTGCATAATATTTTTCATTATAATTAACTGTTAGAGGGAAGAAATCAGATTCCAAATTAGGCTCTTTAGCTGCTACAACAGTTGCTAGTATAGTAGTATTTCCTAATCGCAAAGTTACAGATCCATGAGCCTGTTTGGCCAGAAGCCCTGTTTCTAATATTAATTCCTCCCCGCAAAAAACACTCTTAACTGTGACCATATTCTACTCCTTTATAGCCGAAACACACACCGAGAGGGGGCATTTAAATTTTAACTTCAAATTATTTTCTTAATTTTAATCTTTGTATAAGACTTTTATAGGCTTCTATATCAGTTTTTTTTAGATAGTTAAGAAGTTTTCTTCTTTTAGCAACCATTTTCAAAAGCCCCATTCTGGAATGATTATCTTTTGTATGAGTCTGAAAATGACCTTTTAAATAAGTTATACGATTAGTTAAAAGTGCTACTTGTACTTCTGTAGAACCTGTATCATGTTCATTTTTACCAAACTCTTTAATTATTTTTGCTTTTTCGTCTGCAGTGATAGACATTGTTTTGTTCTCCTTTTGAAATATTTTCTTATCTTTTTTTCATCATTTTCTAATAATTTTTTTACTTCATCTATAGAATTAACTTTTATGTTATCTCTTATATATTTTAAAAGTACTACAGTAATCTTTTTGCCATATATCATTTTAGAAAAATCTAATAAATGGCTTTCTACTCTAAGTTCTTTATTAATATTACTAACACCTATAAATGTTAGGGCATGATATATAGTATCGCTGTTTCCTATTTTTACAGTAGAACTATATACACCCATTTTAGGTATAAAAATACTTTTTGGTATTTCCAAATTGGCAGTGGGATAACCTATTTTTCTTCCCAAAGCATTACCATGAACTACTAATCCGCTCATAGAATACTCTCTTCCAAGCATTCTATTAACACTTGTCATCTCTCCATTAGAAAGGGCTTCACGTATATTTGAGCTTGATATTTTATCGCCTTTATAATTAAGGAATTTTATAAAACTTACTCCTATACCGCATTCTTTGGAATATTTTTTTAAAAATTCACTGTCTCCCATTCTGTCTTTACCGAATGCAAAATCTGCTCCTACGGCAATATGTTTCATGCGGTAATATTCTATAAGTTTGTTAAAGAACTCTTTAGCCTCCATTGTATAAAATTCTGGTAAAAAGTCAATAACAATTATATAATTAATACCTAATGCCTTTATAAAACTATTATTTTCTTCTGTATTATATATAGATAAGTTTTTCTTTTTAATAACTATTGCTATAGATATGAGGTTATGTTTTTTAGCGTATTCTACAGTGTATTTAATAAGTTTCTGATGACCTTTATGTACGCTGTCAAATTTACCTATCGTTACAATACTATCTTTTTTTAGGGCTAATTTTGAGAAATCATAGATAATGCGATTCATTTTAGTATTCTTTTTTTATCCTTAGTTTGTATCGGTTTTTTTATCATTATTGAGTATTCTTTTTAAGATTAATGATATTAGTATAATAAGTACTGATATAACAAATAAATATATATTCATAGTCCAGTAATTCATATTACGTACTACAAATTCCAATAGATTATAATGTTCTATAGAGATAGCAAATATTATTTTTATTACAGCATATATTACAAAAGCATTTAGTATATTATGATATATATATTGTCTTGAATTTAATGATAATCCAAGCATATAGAAAGAAAAAAACATAACAGCAAAATTAATAAATAAAATAATAATGGCATAAGGCGGTATATCGCTTAAGGTTACTATTTTGAGCATTGCTGTTATAATAGGAAATACTTCAAAGCCAAATATTACATCTGCTGTAAAATTTGATACATAATTGTCTAAAGAATTTCTAGGAAATACTGTAGAAGTTTTTGTTGTTTTGGTTGTTCCTGATATCTCAGTAACTTCATGCAAGGATATTTCTTTTTCTGTAAAATAAATATAATCGCTTAAATATAGTTTGCCTTGCGATGTATTATCTATAAATATAGCATTTTTATATGTATTATCCAGTAATTTATATCCTACTCTTATTAAATAGTTATCAACTTTTGTTAAAAATCTGCCGTTTTCATCTACAAATAAAGAGCTTTTATCATTAAGTTCATTTCTTAAATAGTCTATATTTTTATTAAATATAACTGTATAAGCTGGGTATATAGAGGCTACAGCTGCTATAACTATCATCGTTATTACTACAGAAATATTTCCTACAAACTTATTTAAAGAACCTATTACTATCATAGCGGAAGTCGCTGCAACTATAGTGATGGCAAAGAAATAATGCTCCATCAAATTTTTTATTAAATCGGCATTTATATTTTGGTATATATTATTTGTATCTAAAACTTTAAAAAAGTATATTACAAAATACAGTACAAAAAATATTATGAAAAATACTGCTAATGTTATCAAATTTTTTACAATCTTCATGTTTAATATATTATACTACAATAAGAAAAATTCAAGTACAAAAATAAAATTAAGCTGATTTAATATCGGTTAATATACCAAAATTATAAAAAGCATCGTTTATATTATTAAAAGATTCTATATAATGCGATAATTCCATTAAATTATAATCATTTTTTACCATTCCGCATATTCCTGATATAACTAAATCGCCTTTTTGATGAATTAAATCTTTTTTTAAATTGATAAAATATTCCCATATATCTTTTTCTATAAAAAGACATTTTGAAAGGTCTAATATTATATTATTAATATTTTTTATTAAAAACTCTGAAAATAGTTCTTTTAATTGAGGCAAATGTTCATTATAGATATTATTATATAGTGAAATAATAATAACTGAATTATCTTTAAAAGAATAGCTAGTTTCTAATGAAATACTCATCATGGCTATACTTTAACAAATTTATCATTTTTAGTCAATGAATTTTTTTGAATTTTCTTTTATAAATATTTATATAGAAGAATTATTTTCCTTTTTTAGTTTATCTCTTGTGCTTCTATACATTATTATAGGTTTATCACCCTGTATTAATTTTTCTTCTTTCATACCCAAATATGATTCTTTTTTAGACTGAGTTTTTACTACATTTTTATCTTGTTTTAATACAATATCTGAATATTTTTTGCCTATAAAGTTTATTATATTTTTTATAAAAGGAATATTCACTATTTTTTGATAGAATCTCATATATACTACTGTATTTTCATCGTCTACAGGGGCAAATACTCCGAATATACGCATTTTTTCAAATATATAATTCTGCCAAGTATTTGGGAAATAAAAGTACAGAAAATATTTAAAATCCTCTTTTTTCATTTCTGATGCACTTAAAGCCTTCTGACCATTATCGATAACATTATTTACATAAAATTTTAATGTATTATTATTTTCATCTAGTTCAGCCAAAGGACCATTGACAACTGTTTTGTTTCCTCTTCCTATAGTGTTATGATGTACAAAAGATATATGCACTACATCAAGCTGATTTTCTATGCATCTTGTATAATGATTATTCCATTCATCTCTAATTGTAGAATATGAGAATTTCTTATCCTTCAAATCATCTGGAAACATTATTTTATCATTAATTTTATCTTTATCTCCATACCAAAACCAAATAAATCCGTACAATTCTTTAGCTTCATATCCCTCAACAAAAAAGTTTTTATTAACTTCAGTATTTTTTCCGTTAGCTGGAATCATTACTGTTTTTCCGCTTTTATCAAACTGAAATCCATGAAAAGGGCATGTTATATTATTGCCGCATACTTTCCCATGTGATAATGAAGCTCCTCTATGACAGCATTTATCATCTATACAGCATATATTATTATTAGAATCTCTCCAAAATACCAGATTTTTATTTAATCTCTTAGCAAAAAGAGGTTTACTTCTTTTGAATCTAATACTGCATACCACATATTATATATCATAGCTGTATCCTCAAACTTTTTAATATATTACTAATTATATATTGTTTTATTAATAAATAAACACTTTATAAGATGATTTGCAAAAATTATAACAAAAAAATTTAATTATTTATAAATATTAGAAGTGCTGCAATTTTGTACATGTATATAAGGCTTGTTTCAAAACTAATTTTATTTATTAATTTGGCTACTAGTCCTGCGAAGCACACAGTTATGCTGTAGGCAAGCGAAAGACCGCATATTTGCATACCAAAATATAAATTATATAACATATAAAATATTATCAAGTACTTTTGAAATAAGTCTAATAAATTATAAATTAATAAAAAATTTTTTATTATACTTTTTAATGTACTTGTTATTAATATTTTTTAATATATAATATTACTACAAAAAATAATTTTATAATATGTTATTATAGAAACAATTTTTTAAACTTAAGTATCTTTATAAGGAAATAATTATGGCTTTATCTATAGGAATAGTAGGACTTCCGAATGTAGGAAAATCAACACTTTTTAATGCTTTAACTAATGCTCATGCTGAAGCGGCTAATTACCCGTTTTGTACTATAGATAAAAATGAAGCTACAGCTATAATAAAAGATGAAAGAGTTGATAAATTAGCAGCACTTTTCAAATCAAAAAAGAAAGTTTATAACACAACAACATTTGTAGATATTGCTGGACTTGTAAAAGGTGCTTCAAAAGGAGAGGGATTGGGCAACAAATTTCTTTCTCATATTAGAGAAGTTAATGCTGTTCTTCATGTTGTTCGTGTATTTGAAGATGGGAATATTACACATATCGGAGATGTTGATCCTTTAAGAGATTTAGATATTATATTAACAGAGCTTATGCTTGCAGATATTGAAACTGTTAATGCCAGAATGGAGAAACAAAAAAAGATAGCAAAAGGTGCTAAAGTAAAAGCGGCTGAAGAGGAAGTTGCTTTACTTGAAAAGATACTTCCAGAATTAAATAATTTTAAGCCGGTATTTAGTCTCGATTTGACAGATACAGAAAAAGAAATATTAAAGCCATTATTCCTGCTTACAGCTAAAAGTATGATGATAGGGGCTAATTTATCAGAAAATGAACTTGCAAATCCAGAGAAAAATCCTAATTATGTAACATTACAAAAATATGCAGATGAAAGAAATATTGAGTTGATACCTTTCAGTGCCAAAATAGAAGCAGATTTACAAGATTTAGATGAAGAAGAAAGATTAAGCTATTTAGAAGATTTGGGAGTAAAAGAATCAGGTGTTGCAAGGCTTACAAAGGCAGGGCACAGATTATTAAAACTTTTAACATTCCTAACTTCCGGAGAAGATGAAACAAGGGCTTGGACTGTAAGAGAAGGTGCTTATGCTCCTGAGGCTGCTGGTGTTATACATAGTGACTTTGAAAGAGGTTTTATCAGTGCTGAAGTTATAAATTGTGATAAACTTTTAGAGCTTGGAAGTTTTGTTAAAGCCAAAGAGGCTGGTGCTATAAGACTTGAAGGAAAGCAGTATCTTATGCAGGAAGGCGATGTTGTAACATTTAGATTTAATGTTTAATTGTCAAAATTAATAATAAATAAAAAAACATATAAAAATAAAAACACCGATTAGAATAATGAAACTGAATTTTGAAATTAAATATATAAAACTTTTTGTATTGTCGGCATGTATAGGTGCCGTTGTGGGCTTTATAGTTTCTATTTATAGATTAATATTGTATAGACTAAGTGTTAATGTATTTTATGTTTCGAATTTTATATTAGACAAATGGTATTATCCTATACTTCTTTTTATATTTCTCATAGGTATGGGCTGTCTTATAGGTTATATATTAACGCAGTACCCTCAGATAAGAGGTGCGGGAGTTCCTCAGATAAAATATTATATATCTTTGCATGAACCCAAAAATATCTTTTTTGAAATTTTATTCAAACTTTTTGGAAGTATGATATCTTTTGCAAGCGGTATTTCATTAGGAAGAGCTGGTCCTTCTATGCATGTAGGTATGCTTGTAGGACTTTTCTTTCATAAATATTTTTCTAAATTATCAAAATATAGAAGGTATTTACTTGTTTCTGGAGCATGTGCGGGAATGACAGCTACTTTCAGTGCTCCTTTTACTGGAATTGCTTTTTCTTTTGAAGAGCTTGGAGAACAGAAAAACCATATAGTGTTTGTATGCATAGTTTTTTCTTCAATAGCTTCAATATTAGTTGTGGAGCATATAGTGGGTCAGGGATTTATACTTAATTTTGACTTGCCTAAAATACTTGAAGTAAGACATTATATATCTATTCTCCCTTTTGGTATAATATGCGGAATACTTGCATCACTTTTAAACTTTCTTATGAATTTCTTTTCTAAGATGTATCAGAAAATTCATAATGATATAATACGGCCAGTGCCTGCATTTCTGCTTGCTGGTTTTATGATAATGTTTTTTCCTTATGTTTTAGGAAGCGGTGATTTGCTTATAGGAAGTATTGTTAAGGATAAATTTTCTGTTTCTATGCTTTTTATACTTATATTTGTTAAACTTTTTTATACTTCTGTATGTGCCACATCTGGTGCTGTAGGAGGAGTATTTTTTCCTACATTTATACTAGGAGCTTCTATAGGCTCTGTATATGATACCTTTCTTATTAAATATTTTCCAGATTATGCTGTATATGGTGATTTATTTATACTTCTTGGCATAACTTCTCTTATGTCTGGAATTACTAGAACACCTATAATGGTATGTATATTAATACTAGAGATATCAAATTCTATTTCAAACTTTTCCGCTCTGGTAATGACTGCCATTATATCATACATGGTTGCTAAAGTTCTTGGTGTAACTTCAATATACGACCAAGATTAATCTATTATTTGGAAAGATTATGGAACTTTATCAGGAATTATTTAATGATTATTTAAAAGAATATTATAATGTTTTTGAAGAATTATTAAATTATTTAGAAAATGATGATAAAGAATAACTTGAAATTAATATTGCTCCATTTGTATATAAAGAAGATAATGGGGCGGAATATACAAAAGATAAAAATTATATTGAAAGATTAAAATTAGTTTTATCTATGCTTTATCATAAAAATAGAAATGATTTAATGAATAAAAAATCATTTGAAGATTTGCTTGTTTTTTTGTTTGAAGAAGAAATAAAAGATAGACAAACTAATTCTTATCAAGGTATAGGTACTTCTTTGGAAATTATAAGTTTTTTATTTGTCAAACTTTATAATGGTGATATAAATAAATTACTCTCTAAATATAAAGATTTATTTGATAAAGCAAAAAATGCAAACTTTGATTGTAATTGCGGTTATGGTATTGATGATTATAATTATTATAATGAAAGATTAGATGAATTAAGTATAGATGCCGTAATATCATATTCTATAGATATTTATGAATTAGAATTATTTTCAAAACTTCTTGATATATGGAAAGGTAGTGTAAAAGAATGGGACAAAAAGAATTTAGATAAATTAAAATATTATGTGTCATTTATAGAAAATAAAGAATCTTTACTGGAAACTGCTAAAAAACTTTTTGAAATGACTCTTAAAGAAAATGAAAGTAATTGGGAAATAGTTTCTGCTTTAAATAGTTATCTTAAATCTTTAATTGATAATAATAAATATGATTATGCTTGGCAATTAATATCAAAATATATGAACAATATAAAAAATATTCAAGATTATAATTTTTATGACATTAATTTAGGCAGATATATAATAGAAAGAGCAGCGGATATAATGCTTAATATAAAAGATAATGAAACAGAAAAAGAAATATGGGCTTTCATAAGTGAGCCTTTTACAAATAAACATTCTTCTTTTTATATAAAATTATACGAAAAAGTATTATTATGCTGTGATATTGTAAAAGATAAAAAATTACAAAATAAGATATCAAAAGAGTATCAGAAAGAATTAAAAAAAATCAAAGATATATTTAAATAATTATTAAAATATACCTAAACAGATATAGTTTGTCAAAAAATAAATTTTTAAATTTTAGTATTTGTGGTGACTAGCCCTGCGAAGCACACAGTCGTGCCGCTCCCCCCCAGTTCTTTTGTTGGCACATACGAAGTACGCCTGCGGCGAGAACCAAAAAGACTGCATTTTTAGCTACAATTTCGGGCATTACCATACATTTAATACATATCTTTAAAATATAAAGTTCTAGCAATTGCATTTTTCGTGAAACGTATCCTAAGGATAAAAACTTTGGCGAAGCCCACAGAGCGTGTGCTGCAAAAAAAAAAGTTGATAATTTTGTATAATGTGTATCAATTGACAAATCGTAATTGTTCCAGTATATAATATTATCAAGTACTTTTGAAACAAGTATTATATATTTATTTGTATTTTGAAGCTTTAATAAATCAAAAAAGTTGATAATAAATTTGAAAAATTATGAACTTTATTGTTTTATAAATTTATTTACTAATTTATAAACTTGTTTTATTTCTTTTATTTCTAAATTCCAGTTATTTAATTCTTCTTTAATTAATTTTGGATATTTTTTGCTTATATCTCTTAAAGCATTACCTACAGATTTTCTAACATATTCGCTATTATCATGTTTTAGATTTGATAATCTTTTAATTGCTTCACTAGGATTTTCTTTGAAGTATGGTTTGTTTGTCCATATTCTTAAACCTTCAGTTACAGCACGTCTTGTATTAGGATTAGTATCATTCAGCCATTCATCAATAATTGATGCAGATTTTTCATATCCTAATATTTTACAGTGTTCATCAAAAGACTTTGCCAATATTTCCTGAACTCTCCAATTATTGTCTTTAGAAACTACATCTTTCATAAAATTAAGAATTTCTTTGTTTTCAGATAAATAACCAAATAAAAACACTGAGTACATTCTTACTTGATAGGAATCTGATTTATAGGCTGAGTATGCTAATTCTTTAATATAAGAATTATTATTAGATTTGAAATCAGATAAGGCTTTTTTTTCTATTTCTTTAAATCCGTTGGTTATTTCTGAAAATTCTTTTTCTAAGTTCTTAATGTAGTCTTTCAACTATATTCTCCTGTAATATGCCAATTATGATTTGAAGTTTAGATTGAAAAATAGATATATTTAATTAAACATATTTATATTGTTTTATTTGTATAATTTTTGTATTATCCAGCTATATCTCCGTATTCTATCTTTCTTTCACCGTCAATATAAACTATTAATGAGTGATGTTTGAAATAATCCGGCTCAAATAGTATATGTAATGTGGTATCAGGTCTTGTTTCATCTTCATCAAAATCTATTAATATAGTATCTATATACATAGCATTAAAGAAATCTTCATCTTTAATAGGTATATTTATGATTTCTCCAGACTGATTTTTATATGTATTTTCATCTATTTGTTCACCAGTTATAACCCATTCTTCTGCTAATGCCAGACATTGCTTATCTATAAGAAAATCTGAAACATCTTTTTTATGCTCATCAATCCATTTTAATATTTCATTAATTTTATATAAATGTTTCATAAGCATTTTTGATTTATCAGCTCCTTCTCCAAAATCTATTAATAATGATATTTTTTCATCATTCCATAAATCACAATCCGATTCGTACGAGAAGTAGTCGTTTTCATAAAAATCTTTAATATCTTTATTCTTCATAAATAAATCCTTTTTTCCCTAAATATCATATTATATAATTTTATATGGCTATTAATTAAATATAGTAATATATTATTAATTTTCAAGTTTTTATATATTTTTTTTTATAGCATTTATTATTATAGAGCATATATCTTCATCATTAAAGTATCCGCTGTCTATGGTGAGGTTATAATTGGTCATATCGTCCCAATCGCCTCCTGTATAGTATTTATAATAATTTGCTCTATATTTATCAGTATTTTTAAGCTGAGTTTCTGCATTTTCCATTTTTACTCCGTATTCATTGGTTATTCTCTGTATTCTTCGGTCATTTGGGGCATGAACAAATATATTGAAACATTTATGACAGTCTTTTAATATAAAGCTTGCACATCTTCCGATAATAACACAGTTTCCCTTGTTTGCTATATTTATTATAACTTCTCTTTGTATCTCAAATATTTTGTCAAGGGTTGAATCTCTAGTTTTTGAAGCAAATGGACTTGAAAAAAACTCTTTATGAAATGCACTGAAAAATAGATTATCATTGGTAAATTTTTCTTCTTTTGATTCGAGATACTGCCTGTTAATACCTGTTCTTTTAGCTACTACCTCTATTAATTCTTTATCATAAAAATCAAAATTAAGTTTTTTTGAAAGCATTTCCCCTATATTCCTTCCTCCGCTTCCGTACTGCCTGCTTATAGTTATTATTATATTCTTCATATTCACCTTTTAGCGTATTTTATCCGAAATATTATATTATAAAATAAAATTTATTCATTATATATTATTGTAATTTTTAATATATTTTTTAAAAAAAAGTTTGATTTTTTTTTACTAATTGATATTATATAGTGAAGTTAATCTTAATAAATAAGAATTATTTTTTATAAATAAATATATACATACAAAATGGAGGAAAAATAAACATGGCTGCTAAAACATTAGAAGAAGTTTTATATTCAATATTTCAAGGTGAATCTAATGCTGCAAATAGATATAGTTCATTTGGAAAAGCATCAAGCAATAAAGCTGTTCAGAAAGTGTTTTCAACAACATCTTTGGCAGAAAAAATACATGCTGAAAAAATGAGAAAATTAGCTTTAAGAAGCGGATTAGATATGACTAAATTTGTTCCAGAACTTAACCCAGTAGCTCCTGCAAGCGATAGAGAAAATTTAGAAGCAGGCATAAAAGGGGAAGTATATGAATCTACTATACTTTATCCTCAGTTAGCTCAGGTAGCTGTAGAACAAAAAAATAAATTAGTAAGTGAAACAGTAAACTCTTTGGGAAAAGTAGAAACTGAACATGCTAAATTATTCCAAGATATTATAGATAATTTTCTAAATAAGGATGCAGATGTAACTTTTTATCTCTGTCCTAGCTGCGGCAATATATACAGAGATAAAGCCCCTGAAACCTGCGAAACTTGCGGCGGTTCCGGCAAAATGTTCCAAAAATATTAATGCATTAATTTATTTATAAAATCGTTTATATACTTTTACAATCAAATAATATTATTGACTTTATATAAAAATCATGTTAAATAATATTGTTGTAAAAAATGTATTAAATATCAAAAATAATAACGAGGTGAAATATGAACATACCTTTAATAATCACCTTCGTTGTAGTTGCGTTTGTTTTTGGATATATAACCCGTTTTGTCATAGCGAAAATAAAGCTTAACTCTACGGAAATAACAACACATAAACTGCTTCAAAGTGCAAGAGAACAAGCAGAAAATGAAAGAAAGACTATACTTTCTGAAGCTAATTCTGAAATACAAAAAGAGCGTAGCAGATTAGAAAATGAGAATAGAGATAGAAAAGCAGAGATTCAGAAATTAGAAAATAGAGTACTACAACGAGAGGTCAATCTTGATAAAAAATCTCAATATTTGGAAAATAAAGAACATAATATTGAGAATAAAATGAAAAAGATTAAAGAACAGGAAGAAAAGTTATCTTCTGTAATAGAAGAAGCAGAAAAAGAATTGGAGAGAATAGCTGGTCTTACAAGAGAAGAGGCCAAAACCAATTTGATAAAAGAAATAGAAGAAGATGCCAAAAAATCTGCTACTAAAATAGTGGATAATATAGAAAAAAATGCTATAGAAACAGGTGAAAGAAAGGCTAGAGAAATAATAGTTCAGACTATACAGCGTCTTTCAAGCGAAGTAGCACAAGAGTCTTCTGTAACTTCTGTATCTTTGCCTAGTGAGGAAATGAAAGGAAGAATTATAGGGAGAGAGGGCAGAAATATAAGAATGCTTGAAACGCTTACTGGTGTTGATATTATTATAGATGATACTCCAGAGGCTGTTGTTATATCATGTTTTGATCCTGTAAGAAAGCATATTGCCAAAGTTTCATTAGAAAAACTTATATTAGATGGAAGAATACACCCTGCAAGAATAGAAGAGGTTGTTGAAAGAACTAGAAGAGAAGTTGAAGATTCTATAATGGAAGCTGGAGAAAATGCCATTACAGATTTGAATCTTACAACTATGCATCATGAATTGATAAGGCATATGGGAAGGCTTCAGTACAGAACTAGTTACGGACAGAATATGCTTCTTCACAGTAAAGAGGTTGCAAATATTGCAGCTATGATAGCAGCTGAAATAGGGGCAAATGTTGACTTGGCTAAAAGAAGTGCATTTCTTCATGATATAGGTAAAGCCATAGAAACAGAAGGCGAAGGTTCTCATGCTATGAGCGGTGCTGATTTGGCTAAAAGATGCGGAGAGAAAGAGGAGGTTGTCAATGCTATAAGGGCACATCATAATGATGTTGATACTCAAACTGTCGAAGCGGTTATAGTAAAAGCAGCTGATGCTATCAGTGCGGCAAGACCTGGTGCTAGAAGAGAATCTTTTGAAAGCTATATAAAACGTTTGGATAATCTTGAAAAAATAGCTGACAGTATAGATGGTGTTGAAAAATCATTTGCTATACAGGCTGGCAGAGAGCTTAGAGTAATGGCTAAAAGCGATATGGTAGATGATGTTCAGGCTAAACAAATTGCCAGAGATATTGCTAAACGTATTGAAGATGAATTAAAATATCCTGGTATAATAAGGGTTACAGTTATTAGAGAGACTAGGGCTGTTGAGGTTGCCAGATAATTTTTAAATTTTTAATTAAAGGTAAATTAAAAATGTCTATAAAAAATATATTATGTCTTGGCGATGTAATTGGTGTTACAGGACGTTATGCTGTAAGAAGGCATTTAGAAGAGATAAAATTAGAAAATAATATAGATTTTGTAATAGCTAATGGTGAAAATGCTGCCAACGGTATAGGTATTACTAGAGATACAGCAGCTGAACTTTTTGACTCTGGTGTGGATGTGCTTACTTCGGGTAATCATATATGGAACAATAGAGATGTATTTGCTCTTATAGGCAATGAACATCGTCTGCTTCGTCCGTATAATTACCCAAATGATGCACCAGGTCTTGGCTATTATATATATGAGATGTTGGATTGTAAGATTGGCGTACTTAATCTTATGGGAAGAACATTTATGGATCCTTTAGATTGTCCTTTTAAAAAAGCTAATCTTGCAATTAAGCATATGAAAGAAAGAACTAATCTTATATTTATAGATTTCCATGCTGAAGCTACGGCAGAAAAAATAGCTTTTTCATACTATCTTGAAGGTCAGGTTTCATGTGTTTTCGGCACACATACTCATGTACAGACAGCAGATGAAAAGATATTATCTTCTCATACTGCTTATATATCCGATATTGGTATGTGCGGAAGCTACTATTCTGTTATAGGTATGAAAAAAGATGCAGCAATTGCAAGATTTGTTACAAAAATGCCTCATAGATTTGAAGTTGAAACTTCAAGCCCTATGATTAATGGTATTATAGTTCAGGCTGACACTGATACTGGTAAAGCAATATCTATTAAAAGAGTAAATTTTGTGTATCATAATGATATAGTAGAAAGGCAGGAAAAATAATAAAAATAATTTTTTAAAGACTGATATTATGGAAAATGATAATTCACCAAAAATATTTCTTAGACATTTTTTTATCTTTTATATAAAAGTTGCTGTTATACATACCCTTACATATATAGTTTTTGGTTTATTATTTTCTAATTTATTTAATTATGAATCTGTTTATAATGATCCTATAATAATAAATTTTATGAGAGGTTTTGAATCGCCTCTAACTGTTATAGGACCTTTTTTACAGCCTATAAGAGCCGTATTTATAGCTATAGCTTTATTTCCTATCAGAAGAATTATAGCCTCTAAATTGGGTTGGCTTATTGTATGGCTTATATTTATTTGTATAGGTGTTATATCTGCTCCCATCTCTGCTCCAAGCTCTATAGAGGGTATAATATACACTCAGATACCTATCAAATTTCATATAATTTCTTTTCCAGAGGTATTTATACAAACTTTAGCCTTTTCTCTTATATTATGGGTGGCTGAAATTATACCGCATAGTGAAAAAGAATTTTCTAATAGAGAATTTTTAGTTAAAATATTTCTTTCCGTTATCTATACTATGTTTGGTATATTTTTAACTTCTGTATGCGGAATAATTATTATGAATTTTTTAGAGTTAAATTATCAGGACGCCAAATTAGATAGAGGTACTATTTCATATCTAAGCACTATATCTATACTAACTATAATCATATCATATTCATTTGCTAATAAAGTATCTAAAAATAAATGGTGGCTTTTGCTTACTATACCTCTTATTTTAATAATTTATATAGCTTTCCCTTATGGTTATAATTATATATTTAATACAGTTTATAATAATAATATGGCTTTAATACCTTATATTTCATCTGCTGTCTTGATGGTTATTATTTACTGTCTTATATTTGTATTATTCTACGGCAAATTAAAAAATAGACATAAAAAAACTGAGGAAGTTTATAGAGAAGATAACAGTAATAAAGACTATAATGAAGTAAAAGTTATAGAAATTAATCCTGATGATGACAAAACAGAAGATGAAGATATTAAAGTTATAGAACTTACTCCTGAAAATGATGATTCTGATAAAAAGTAAAACTCCATTAATAAGACAAAAAGTTTAAAATGTCCATTAATTTATAAACAATAATAATGAAATGTAGTGCAAAATGTATTAAATGTATTATAAATATGTAAAAAATATAGTTTTTTGTTTATTTATGATAAATTTAGTTTACATTTCAAAACCTGTTATATTTACTTATATATTATTTAGTGTATTATTAACCATATAAAAATAATTTAATTTGAAGATACCATTATGAGAAGAATATTTTTTTATATAGCAATTATATTTATAAATAGTTTATTATTATTTTCAAAAGAAACAGTTGAAAGACCAGTTTCAGATAATCCTAATTTTAGCTCTTCGAAATTTAAAGATTGGCTTTTAGTAGCTACATTCGATAAAAATAATGTACCTAGTTTTCAATTCATCGATAAAACAGAGGATAAATATTGGGAGCTTAATAATGAAGATACTAAAGAGTATATGTACAGCGGTAAAAATTCAAAAGCAGGTATATTCTTTATATCGAGCATGAAATATTATCAATACCGAGGCTATAATCCTTTATATACAGCCAAAAGAAACAGAGATAATGCCGATGCTATGAAACGTTTTTATTTTTACAGGTTTACTGGAAAAGGCGGCGGAATAATATCATTAGATAATACATTAGTTGCTGTTGATATATACACAAAATATGTTTATATATATGGTATTCCAGTAGAAGAGGATACCGTATTTGGAGTGGAAGTTCCGTTAAGATGGGGACCTTCTGATAATGTTATTTACAAAGGCTCTCTTCTTCCTTTCTATGAGTATGATCCTGTAGGACATGTAAATGAAGATGGTACGGTTGTCTTATATCCTTCTTATCAGAACTCTTTTTTGGATAAAGTTAATCGTTATCAGCCTTTTTATAACAAAAAATATATCTATAGATAATTTTCTAATCTGATAAAGTTTTATTAACATAAAAAATGCTATTGCTTTATTAATAAGGTGATAGCTATTTTTTATATGTTTTTTATTTTTATCAGAGTTTTTTGAAAGTATTTGATAAAAATTATTTAATTAAAAAATTATAAATATAATGTTTACAGCTGTATTACTTATTATTTTAGTATATACCTAAACGACTATAATTTGTCAAAAATGAAGTTATATTTTGTTTTTAATATTGGGGATTTGCCCACCACACTGTGTGCTACGCAACACCCCAGTTCTTTTATTGGTATAAAAGAACCAAAAGA
Source organism: uncultured Brachyspira sp. (assembly GCF_949287625.1). Lineage (GTDB taxonomy): Bacteria > Spirochaetota > Brachyspiria > Brachyspirales > Brachyspiraceae > Brachyspira. Next base: position 28,360 of record NZ_CASEGO010000021.1, read on the forward strand.
ACTGTATTTTTAGCCTAAATTTATGGATATACACTACATTTAATACGTATATATAAAATAGTATATATAAAATATAAAGTTCTAGTAATTGCGTTTTTTGCAACTTTTTTGTGCGGCAAAAAAGTTGATAATTCTATATAATGTACATGAATTGGCAAAATGAAATCGTTCCAGTATATACATAAACAAATATAGTCATCAAAAATTAATTTTTTTAATTTTAAATTATTCTTCTATTGTTTCTGTTTCTTCTTCTGGTGGTATTTCAGGTATGGATTTTAAATAAATCGATGATATCTGCCAATTATCACTATTCATATATTTAAGTGTGGATTTTAATTTCATAGTAAACTCGGCTGTTTTATTTTTATTGCATATTTTAAATCCGTCTCCTGAAAAATATGTTCCAGTAATCCATTTTTGTTCTTTTTTTGTATAGAGGCAGTAAAATGAATCCTCGCCTAGAGGAGGTCGGCTTACTATTTTAAATATTGAGTTTTCGGGAGGCACTATATAATTTTTTCTTGCTTCTATTTTATTATGGTATTGATTATCTATGTAATTATTAAAATCATTAGGGTGCATTAGTATTACAGTTCCGTCATTTTGAAAGGCAAATATATATATATATCCTTCTGTATTGGATCTGAAATTTAATGAAAATGATTCTCCTTCTATTATTTCTCCAGAATTATATATTGAATTAGTTTTATTTTCTAATGATATTCTGTCTATTCTTAAAGTTAAATTAATACCGTTTATAGGCGATTCAAATAATTTAAATATTTGGTTTGAAAAGTAAAACTCCAAATACGTGCATATTTCCTGTATTACTGATATAGTTTCTGATGATGTTTTAAGCTCATATTCTTTTAATGTTTCTATAGTTTCTGTATCAATAACTTTAAAATTATATTTTATATCATAAAGTTCTTCATCACTTTTTTCATCAGCAGCTTTATCTGTACCTTCAGTTTTTTTTCCTATGCCGTATTCTATTAAATCTCCCAAATCTTTAATTTCATTTGTAAGAGTTACCCCATTTGTAATAACTATATCATTACTTATTATATTATTTGTAATATTATAATTACTAAGAACTGTATTTATATTATTAGAATCAATTACTATATTATTATTTGAAACTGCATTATTTGTATTTTTTAATACTTTTTCACTGTCCATTATAATAGCTACTTTTATATTAAGATTAGAAGCTATAGTTAATCCTTGTTCAAGTGTTAATTCATTGGTAGAAAATAATTTTTTTTTGGCTCTGTCTACTGATATAGAAGTTTTTTGTTTTAAATATGCAAATCTATTTATAGTTCTTACAATTTCTTTTCTTAAAGGCTCATTAGCCCTTAAACTATGATCCAAATCTATAGTTGCTATAGGCATTCTCTCTCTTGAATAAAGGCTTGATGCTATTAATAATGATGTAAGAAGTATGTATAATAAAAAAAACTTTGACTTCAAATTGTCTCCTAATATTCAAGAGTAGGTATCGTGCTGTTTTCTCTTTCATGTATTTTATCAAGCATATCCATAATTCTTGATAAATCATCGCTGCTGTAATATTCTATAACTATTTTTCCTTCTTTGCCGTTCTTATCTATAACATTAACTTTTGTAGAAAATATCTTTTCCAAATCATTTTCTAACTGTCTTATATTAGGGTCTTTTTTTATTTCTTTTTTAACATCTTTTGTATTATTTTCATTATTTTCCTGTAAGTTGTTATCATTTTTTCTTTCTTTTACTATTTTCTCGCATTCTCTAACTGAATATCCGTTTTCTATTATTTCTTTTGCAAATGCTTCTCTTTCATTTTCATCGGCTAATGATAATATAGCTCTAGCATGACCTTCTGTAATTTTTGATTCTAATATTAAGTTTTGTATATTTTCGCTTAAATCTAATATACGCATTGAATTTGATATAGTACTTCTGCTTTTTCCAACACGATTGGCCAATTCTTCTTGTTTGATATTTAAATCATATATTAATTTTTTGTAGCTTCTTGCTATTTCTATAGGGTTTAAATCGGCTCTTTGTATATTTTCTACAAGCGTAAGTTCAAGCATTTTTGAATCATCTATGTTTTCCAAAACTAATGCAGGTACTTTATCTCTATTTAAAAATTTAAATGCTCTAAATCTTCTCTCACCTGATATAATTTGATACTGACCGTCTTTTTCTCTTAAAGTGATAGGGTTTATAAGTCCGTTTTCTCTTATAGATTCTGCAAGTCCCTGTATTTCTTCTTCATTAAAAATTTTTCTAGGCTGGTCTGGGTTTACATCTATAAGAGAAATATCTACTTCTAATACTCCTCTTTTTTCTGCCTCTTCAGCTGCTTTTCTAATTTCACTGTCAGCAGATTTTATTAGTGCATTCATACCCTGACCGCCAAGTCCGCCTTTTCTGCTCATAAAACCCTCTTAATCTTTTTAATCTTTATTTAATTAACATATTATATTATTTATTGATAACTTTTTCAAATTTAAAAAACTCTTCAGGACCGCTGTCTATTCCTTCAAGTTTATTATATTGATTATAAAAAGCAACTATATGAAAACCGCATTTATTTAGATAAAAGTTTATATTACGCTTTTCAAAATACGGAGTATAACATGTCCAAATTTTTGTTTGAGGATATTTATTTTCTATAGCTTTCCAAGATAAATATCCTATTTTTTTATTTTGATGTTCTGGATATATAAAAAAGAAATGAAGTTCATTATGATTTGTTTTATCATTTATTTCTACTATAGTTCCGCCTACTTTTTCATTATCAAGTATTAAATGATAAGAATATGTACTATTTGTATTTAAAGATTCATCAATATCTTTTTCTTCTGGGATTTTATCAGTAATATCATCTCCAAAATAACTTTTGGCACCAAATATGAATGATTCTTGTAATTTATTTTTAAATATAGAAATATCTTCTTTTCTTACATCTTGTAAAATAATATTATTCATACTATCAATATCCTTATATTAAAAAATGATAATTATTTAGATTTTTCAATAAACTCTTTAGCAAATTCTTTGTAGCTTCTAGCCCCCACGCAGTCCTTGTCATAATCACTTATAGCCTTACCGTATGAAGGAGCTTCGCTTAAACGCACATTTCTAGGTATCATAGTTTTATATGTTTTTTCTTTAAAGAAATTTACAACCTCTTTTACTACATCAGAAGATAATTTTGTTCTGGCATCATACATAGTAAGAAGTACTCCCTCTATTTTCAATTCTTTATTAAGATTTTCTTTAACAAGTGCTATAGTGTTATTAAGTTCAGCTACTCCGTCTAAAGCATAGAACTCGCATTGTATAGGTATAAGAACAGAGTCGGCAGCAGTTAGAGCATTAAGTGTTAGTATACCCAAAGTAGGAGGGCAGTCTATAATAATATATTCATAGTCATTTTTTACAGTTTCTATAGCTTTTTTTAATTTGTATTCTCTGGCTATTTCATTAACAAGTTCTATCTGAGCACCCACCAAATCTGAGTCGGCTGGTATTAAAAATAGATTCTCCTGATATGTAGGCATTATTACTTCTTTAGTTTCAGCTTCTCCTATTAATAAATCGTATACGCTTTTTTCCATCTTATCTCTTGTAATGCCGATACCCAAACAAGCATTTGCCTGAGGGTCTATATCTATAAGAAGAGTTTTATGACCCATTTTTGCTATGCTGGCACTTAGATTAACTGCCGTAGTTGTTTTTCCAACTCCGCCTTTTTGATTGACTATAGCTATAACTTTAGACATAAATATATCCTTAAACTAAAAACTATCATGAAATTACATTATTATATCAAAATCAGGCATTTTATCAAGTTTTTTATTATCTAATTTTATACTTAAAAATATATAAAATACGCATAAAGTATTGACAAATCAATATTATTATATATACTATTTTAATGATATATTAGTTTAATTTTTGTTTAATTTAAGTATTTTTGCTTAAAAATCATAACAGGAGTTTTTTATGAGTGATTATAATAACGAGTATAATGATAATTCAAACAAACCAGCACAGTCTGGAATAGTTCCTTGGATACCATTGATATTGGCTGTTATATATACGGTTTCACCTGTAGATTTAGTTCCCGATGTTTTGCCTGTTGTAGGCTGGTTTGAGGATGCATTATTTCTTTTAGTAGGAGGGCTTAACGGAATACAGAATGGTGTTGTAGAAGCTAACAGTTCTATAAGAAAAATAATTAAGTTCATAAAATGGGGGCTTTTAATAGTTGGAGTTATAGGGATTTTAATAGTTGTTCTTTTGGTAGTTTTGGTATTCAAAGCAGCTGCGAACTAAAAAATAATATTATAATATTAACACATACTAATTATTATTGGTATGTGTTTTTTATTATTTATTATTGTATAAAATATTTGACAAACAAGTATTATCATATATACTAATATAATGAAACATTAATTTAAGGTTTATTTTATGTTAAAAATAAAATCAGAATTTTAATAAACTTTATTAATCATTCTTTTGATTCAAGATTAAAGTTTTAATATTTAAAAACACTTAAATATATTAGTGTCTTTCTTTTTATATTTTTAATCCATTATAATTAAAGGAGTGAAATTATGAATTTTACACAGAAGGAACAAAACTATTATGAACTTATATTAGATATGTTAGATGATGGGATTATAGATGACAGTGAAAGGAGTCTATTAAATAAGAAAAAAGATAGATACGGATTATCCGATACAAGAGCAAAGGAGATAGAAGATTTTGTATTGCAGGAAATACAAAGTAAAAATAAACCTAAATTTAATACGGAAGGTGAAGAAGAATATTATGAGCTTTTGGAAGATATGCTTGATGACGGTACTATAGATGAAAGTGAAAGAAGTCTATTAAACAAAAGAAAATCTAAATATGATATATCAGATGAAAGGGCAGAAGAATTTGAGGATTATATAAAAAGTATTAAAGGAATTTATAATTCTAATGATGATTTATTAGAACAAGGGAAATCATATATTAATGATGAAAATTATGAAGAAGCTATAATATGTTTTAAGAAATTAATAGAATTAGAACCTCATAATACATATAATTGGGGTTGGTTAGGTGCTTCTTATATACATAATTGGAATTGTAAAGAAGCTATAGAGTGTTTGGATAAGGCGGTAGAATTAAATCAAAATATTGCTGATCATTGGAATTGGTTAGGAAGATGTTATTATACTATTAACGAATATGAAAGAGCTATAAGATGCTTAAAAAAGGCTGTAAAATTGGCACCTCATTATGCAAATAATTGGTATTGGTTAGGTCGTTCTTATGAAGGTAATGATAATAGTGAAGATGCTATAAAATGTTTGAATAAGGCAGGAGCTTTAATAAAAATCTCTTGCCTTTTTATACTTTTTATAGTTCTTCTATTTCTTTTATACTCAAACCTGTTAATTCACTAATAAGATTAAAATCCATATTCCTATTTTTCATGTTTTTTGCCATAGATATTTTTGTTTCTTTAATACCTTCTTCTCTGCCTTCTTCTCTGCCTTCTTCTCTGCCTTCTTCTCTGCCCTCTTCTCTACCTTCTTCTTTAGATCTTTTTAAATCTAATTCTATACTTTTATTAAAAAAATAAGTATCTACTTCTCTTTTTTTATACTTATCCATTACAGGAGTTTCATTTACAAAAGTTAGACATTTTTTTTCTACTTCTTCAAATATTGTATTTTCTTTCATTAAGACAGACATATCTTCTCCTTTAAAGAATTTTATCCAAGAAATGAATTCATTATGTATATTATTTAAATCATCTGATTTTGGAATATTTTTTAAATTAAATTTAGGAAGCTCTATAAAATGTAATTGACAATGGTCTGTAAGTATTTTATTATTATTTAATTCTTTTAAAACATAACAGTTGTGTACTTTATCTTCATCTGTAAGAATAAAGTTTGTAATATTGATACTTACAGTAGGATTTAATTCATTGTAAATTCCGCCTCTGTTTATGCTGCTGCTATAATTATAAGCCCAATAATACAAAGCTCTTTTAATAAAATCTTCATTTCCTCTAGCTTGTATTTCTATTAATACCGTTATGCCTGTTTCAGTTGTTGCCTTTATATCTACTATTGATTCTTTTTCATCGTAGTTTTCAGCTATATTAAATGGGTTTAGTATTTCTATTTTTTCAAAAGTAGCAAAATTTAGATCTTTAAATACTGAATTAATAAAATGTAAAGCTATATTTTCATTTCCGCTATGAGAAAACAGATAACGTATAAAGTAATCATTAATTCTATTTAAATTATTAACAGTTATAGGTTCATTTAATATCTGCTTTAATTTTTCTAAATCTTTCATAATTTTTATTATACTAGATTAATTATAAATGTAAATATAATATTAATAAAAAAGTATTTAGGAGTTTGGATTTTTATGTATAAAATATTTACATTATATATATTTGCTTTTATGTTAAATAATATAATTCTGTTATATTATATATTTTTTTTACTGTATTGACAAAATTTTCATAATATATATTATATGGGGTATATTGTATTATAACAATATTTAGGAGGTTTATATGATTAATAAGAAAAGGATTCTAAAATTTATATTGTTGATGGGATTGCTTTCATTAACATCTTTATTTTTGACATCATGCTCATCACTATTTGACTCAGCATCAAAATTCAGACCTTATGATTTAAGAGGTACTTGGAGAAATAAGGATAATTACAGACAAAGATTTACGATTTCTTCTTATGGTATATTAACTTTTTATAATGATGATGGTTCATATAGCACTCATTATATTGAGAATTGGGATAATGAGAAGTATAATGAAAAAAGTTATTATGATTTAGTTATACCAAATCTTCCAATTTTAGGAAATATTACATTTTATTTTACAAGTGATAGAGAATGTGAAATAAGTTATGGAAGTGTATCTCTAGCATAACTTATTATTTTGAAAAAGTAAGCTAAATAAAATATTAAAAAATAAAAACAAGCTGATAATTTTGAAGTTATCAGCTTGTTTTTTTATATTCTGTCTTATTATTTTATTCTTTTATGTTTAAAACTAGCTCTATGGCTCACATAATCTTTTATTATTGCTAATAAAAATTGTTAGTTAAATATATCATGCCATTCTAACGAATAGCAGGTACTAACAATTTTTATATTGTTTATATTTTATTTTATTCTCTTATGCTTGAAGCTGGATTTATGAGTAACGTAATCATTAACTATCTGATAGTTTCCAAAAATTTTGTACTTGTATATTGTTAAGCCTTCCAAACCTACAGGACCTCTTGCATGCGTTTTGTTTGTAGATATTCCCACTTCCGCACCGAAACCATATCTGAACCCGTCAGAAAATCTTGTAGAAGCATTAGAGTATACATTGGCAGAATCAACAAATGTCATAAACTTTTCTATATTGTCTTTATTTTCTGATATGATTGAGTCTGTATGATGAGAGCCGTATCTGTTTATATGATTGTATGCTTCTTCTGTATCTTTTACTATTTTTAATGATACTTCCTTATCTCCATATTCGAAATGCCACTCTTTTACTTCGCCTATGTCTTGAGTATTTAATATTTTTTTTACTTCTTCATCACCGTTCATCTTTATTTCATTTTCTTTAAACAGCTTATAAAGTTTTGGCAAATATTCTGAGGCTATATTTTTGTTTATGAGTATAGTTTCAACAGCATTGCAGGCACTTGGATACTGAGCCTTTGAATCCAAACATATTTTTAATGCCTTATCCTGATTGGCACTTTCATCTATATATAAATGACATATACCGTCAGCATGTCCTAATACAGGTATGTTGGTATTTGATTTTATATACTGTACTAAGTTGTTTCCTCCTCTTGGTATTATAAGATCAATATATTTGTCCATTGATAATAATTCTTTTATATCTTCTCTTGTGAATACTAAATTAACAGAGTGCTTTGGAAATTCTTTTATATTGTTTAGAGTTTCTTCTATTATATTAAATATAGCTTTATTGGTATTTTCTCCCTCGCTTCCTCCTTTAAGTATAACAGCATTAGAAGACTTGATACATAAAGAAGATATTTGTGATATAACGTCTGGACGGGCTTCAAATATTACAGCAATTAAACCAATAGGGCAGGATATTTTTTTTAATATTAAATTGTCATCAAGCTCGGTTTCTAATAATACCTTATTAATAGGGTCTTCAAGTTTAACAACATCTCTTATACCAGATACAACATCTATTAATTTATTTTCATCTAGTTTTAATCTGTTAAACATTGATTTAGAAATTTTGTTTTCGTCAAGAAGTTTTTGAGCGTATTCTAAATCCTTTTTATTGGCTTCAAATATTTTATCTTTATTTTTTTCTATTTTTTTTGCTATTTCAAGTAAGGCTTTGTTTTTTATATCAGTATCAAGAGATTGTAATATATATGCGGCTTCTTTTGCATTTTTTACTAAATCTATTAATTCCATAATATTCTCCGTAATATTCTCCGTAAATTTTTATTGTTTAATGCTTATTGTTTAAGCATTAAAGATACCCAATCATTTTTTGATTTTCTTAAAATAATATTGAGTTTATTTTCTCTTACAGCATTTTTCATAAATGATTCTTTTTCTAATAATATACCTGATAATATTAAAACAGAATCCGTTTTTAATAAAGATTTTAAGTCTGGAAGTATTTCTATTAATATATCAGTTTCTATATTGGCAATAACCAAATCAAATTTAAAATTCATGTTAATTAAATCTTTAGCACTTCCAAGTATAACATTATCTATTTTTATATCGTTATATGAAGCATTATCAAGAGTACAATTAACGGCGTCATTGTCTATATCGATTGAAGTAATATTTCCAGCACCAAGTTTGTATGCAAATAATGATAATATACCGCTTCCGCATCCAATATCAGCAATACTCTTTGATGCTATATCGTTGTTATCAGCATATTCATTAATCATCTCAAGGGCAAGAGAAGTAGTTTCATGAGTACCTGTTCCGAATGCATACTGCTTTGCTATATAAAGAGGATTAGAACTTTCTTCATTATGAAAATCTTTTAAGTTTGGTACTATAGTTATATTTCCAATATCAAAAGGTTTTAAAAACTCTATGTAGGAAGTTAAATATTCCTCTGATTTTAACTGTTTTGTAGTTAAAGTATAATTGGCAATATCTTTTATATTTTCTTCTATTATAGAGAGATTATTTTTTAATATATCTTCTGTTTCATTATATATATTTACTATAGACGAATTGCTGTCATCTATTGGAAACTCTATATTAAAACCCAATATATTTAATTGACCGCTTTCTATAACAGCCTCTATTATATCCTCAAATCCTCTTTCTAATTTTATAGATAATGAATATATCAGCATAACAACTCCAAATATTTTTTATATATTATAATATATTAATTAAATTATTAATATCATTTATTTTATTTTCCATGTCTTTTTTATATTTTACAACGAAAGTATTATCATTAACAGTGCCTCTCACAGCCTCAAAATCTTTTTCCATCATAGTTTTATCATCTATTCCAGCACTAACCATTTTTGCTGTATCATACTCTTTTTCAACATCTTTATAAAATATATCATACGCTTTTTCTAATAATATTTTATGCTTGTCTAATAATTTTTTTATATTATCTTTATTAATACTTTCTATATTATATCTTAATTTAATACAGTTCATAACCCAAGATTTTTCATCTTCAGAGTATATATTGTATAATTTTTCAAACTCTTCAATTAATGCTTTTATATCATTTATTTTATCATTTTCTAAGTCTTTTATTATATTATCAACTCTATCTTTAGCACATATAAGCCCTCCAATATCAGACCAATTATCAAATACATTATTTTTATCATATTCTAAATTTGATATTATCTCATCTATGTTTTTAGAGCTTTTTATATATGAAAGTATTTTGTTATGTAAGTATAAATCTATTGCTGTAGAGTATCTTTTTGAGTATTTATCTAAAGAAGATTTTTTTATTATCATATTTTTGTATGTTAAAAAGTTTTTATCATCATTATATTTTTCTTCTTTAATATTTTTTAATATCTTTTCGGATTTAATCATTCTTGAAACAGTATATGGACTAAACACATCAAATATTATCAAATCTTTTTTATCGCCTTTTCTTCTGTCTCTGTCTTTCCATTTATTTTCATCTCTTGAAAGCCCGACACCGAATAAATTTAATGCAGGTATTAGTCTTGTTTGATGGTATCCATGTTCAGTTATATATGAGAAAGGAAAATCTGAAGCATCAACATTATCATAATGAGCACCTATAACTGTTGAAAAAGCCCCTATATAAGAAGGCCATAAAATATATGAGTTACTTCCAGTTTTGCATCCTCTCTCCATAAAACCATGATGATAAGGTCCTAATTTATACATATGATTGCTTTGATTAGTACCGCTTCCTGCATTAAAAAATGAAAAATGACTTGCTATTAAAAGTGTTGCTTTATGATGCGTAACAGTATAAGGACCTGCAAATATAGAAAACATCTCACCATGCTCGCCTTCGCAGTTTGCAAAAAGAAGAGAATCCTCACAGGAAAACTGCCTTGCAAGTCTTACGCCTTCTCCTATAAAAGCCTTTTTTATTACAGTACTGTCTGTTATGTCTGCACCTTTAAGTACAATAGAATCTTTTAATATAACAGAAGTTCCTATATATGAAGGGCATTCTTTTGTACTGATTATTGTAGTATTATTGATTTCATCGGTATTTTCTATAGTGGTGTATGGATCTATTAATGAGTTTTTTATAAGTCTTGCATTTATAATTTTTGCATATTTTTTAATTTTTCCGAATTTTCTTGTTTTTTGATTAGTATAATTATCTATAATTGAATTAATTTTTTCACGCATTAATTTTTTATGTCTGTATATTGCAACTAAGTATGCTATATGAGAATTAAGCCTATTAAATATTTTAACACTTCTTCCGTCTCCCTCCATAATAGGCGAAGTCTCTACACCGTTACCGAAACTGCTTTTTCCTTCCATATATATAGATCCTGCATTCTCTATTATCACGCCTTTTTCTATTTTGTAATTAGCTATAAATCTTCCTATATTATTTATATACACATTTCCGTTTATAAATACATCTATTAAAGTTGCTCTGTTAATAGAGGCTGGTACTTTAAGTTTTTTATGATATCTGACATTTCCGTTAAGAGAGTTAATTTTTACTCTGCCATGAAACTGAACATCTTTTATTCTGCTTAAATCTACGTTTTTGATTAGTATTTTATCCCAAGACTGAGAAGAACAGCCCTGAGATTTTAGAAAGTTAATCTCTTCGTTGGTAAGATTTCTAAAATCCTTATCCTGTTTTTTAAAAATGTACATAACTAAAAAATTTCCCTTAATATATTATTTATTAATCATTATGTTAACTACATAAAATTGTGTAAATTTTTTGTAAAATCAGAAAATCGTTAAAAAATGAAAAATATTAAAGATTATATATTAAAAGTAAATAATTTGCTATTCTTTATTTAAATAAATTTGATATTAGATATTGACTTTTTTTATTATAGCTTATATTATGAAAATAATTCAATTTTTTGTATGACAGTTATATCTTTGAATAACTAAGATTATATATTATTCAAAAGTAACAGCAGCACCTATACCGTCAGTAACATCTAATTCTATTATGATTTTTCCATCTTTAGCTGAAGAATCAAATTCATATTTTGAATTATCATCTAATAATAAAGTAGCTTCTATAACAGCTTTCTTATTATCATTATTTTCTTTAGCAGGTTCTACTTTATCTATTTTTAATCCAAGTGTTTTTAGTTCTTCAGTTTTAAAAGCAGCTTTTATAGCTGAAGCAGCAGTAGTTCTTTCAAATTTATCTGTTCCTGAAGGATCTTTTTTGTTAGAAGAACCTTTAACTGTTATTTTTAATTCACTACCTGAAAATTTGGCAGATGTAAAAGAAAATTTTCCTTCTTTTGCATTTTCTTTTGTTGTTAATATAACATCTCCTAATGTTTGAACAGCTTTTTCTAAACTATCTTTTGTAACAGATGTTTTTTTTGCTTCTTCTTTACCGTCTGTAGGTGTAGTAGCTGGTTCTTGACCTGAAGGTGTAGTAGTAGTTGTTGTACTTCCTCCTGTGTTTTTTACTGGGTCTGTTGTCTTGTTGTTACAGCTTACTGCTAGTATTGCTGATGCTGCAACTACCAAAAATAATGTTAAAATCTTTTTGTTCATATAGTGAACTCCTTTATAAAATTTTTTTATTATAAACATTATTGCTAATGTTTACTGCTTTAAAAATATTAGAAACTTTTGATATGTGTTAATGGATTATTATGATTTGATTGTTTTTATTTGTAAAGTTTTTTCTTTACTATTTCTGTAATTCAACTTTACAAAGTTTTTTACTAACTTTTTTATCAATGTTTCTAATTTAATCATACTTAAATGCTAGATGGCTTTATGTTTTATGTCAATAGCAGGCAATTATTTTTGTCTAAAAAAAATTATTTTTTTTATTTTTTTTCGATGTGTTTTTTTAGATATTAAAGAAAAAATTGATTTTTCTCTTATCTCTCATAAAAATATATTTTTATTTTTTTCTGATTTTTTAAAAATAATAATCAAAATATATTTTTTTAGCTTGTAAATAAAATATTAAAAAAAAATTCTTGTGTAATTTTTATTTGTTAAACCTGTGAATATACTTAATATTGTTAAATAATGTTTACTTTACTTTTTACACAATTTTTTTGAAAAATAATAAAAAATATAAAAAAAATTTATTTTCTGATATTGACTTAATAGTTATATAAGTATATTATTATATTATAATATACTTATATAAAGGTTAGTCTAATGAAAAAAGAAGATATTATTAATGATGATGACTGCGAAGTTACTTCAGAAGATGAGAATATATCATCACTTATTCCAAAACTTCCCAATGATGAAGAGTTTTCGCTTTTGGCTGGATTTTTCTCTGTGTTTTCAGATCCTACCAGACTTAAAATAATATCAGCATTAAGCGAAAAAGAATTATGTGTGCATGAATTATCATCTTTGCTTGATATGAAGCAGCCTTCTGTTTCTCAGCATTTAAAAATGCTTTGGCAGGCTAGGGTAGTAAAAAAAAGAAAGGTAGGGCTTCATGTATTTTACAGGCTTGATGATGAACATATAGAAAAAATTTATACTTGGGGGTATGAGCATGTTAAAGAATAAAGAAAGGCTTTTATTTTTAATTGAGATTTTTTTAGGACTTGTAGTTTTAGTATTATTATATGCCTTGCATGACAAAATACATGGTATAACAGAATATATTATTTTCTTTATACCATATCTTATTTTGGGAAGAGATGTTTTTAAGAATGCAGCTTTAGATTTTATAAAGGGAAAGTTCATGCGTGAGAGCTTTCTTATGAGTATTGCTACAGTAGGTGCTATTATACTTCATCAGCTTCCAGAGGCTTTGGCTGTACTTATGTTTTATAGGGTAGGTGAGTATTTTGAGGATATGGCTGTTGACAAATCAAAACGCACAATAGCGGCATTAATGGCAATAAGACCAGACTGTGCAAACATTATAAGAGAAAACGGAAATGTTGAAAAAGCTGATATATCAGAGGTTCATATTGGCGATAATATAATAATTAACCCTTTTGAAAAAGTTCCTCTTGACTCTGTTATATACGAGGGTGAAAGCTGGATTGATACTAAGGCATTAACAGGAGAGAGCATGCCTAGAAGTGTTAAGGTTAATGATGAAATTTTAGCGGGTACTATAAACGGAGATAATACTATCAAAGCAAAAGTTGTAAGAGCCTATGGTGAATCATCTATTGCTAAAATACTTAAATTGGTTCAAGATTCTCAAAACAGAAAGGCTAATATTGAGCAGTTTATAAGCAAGTTTGCAGGTATTTACACTCCTATAGTTGTATTTGGGGCAATTTTTCTTACAGTTATACCTGCATTAATATACGGTAAAGAAGTTTTTGCTAATTGGTTTCAGCGTTCTTTAACTTTGCTTGTAGTGTCTTGTCCTTGTGCTTTTATGGTAGGTATTCCTCTAACATATTTTGCTTCTATAGGCAGGGCTTCAAAATTTGGCATAATGGTTAAAGGAGGGGTGTTTTTAGATTTGCTTGCTAAAGCTGATAAAGTGATTTTTGATAAAACTGGTACTCTTACAAAAGGAGAGTTTAGTATAAAAGAAATATACAATACTGGTGTATACGATGATGAAGCTATGATTAAATATGCTGCTTATGCTGAGACAGGTTCTTCTCACCCTATTGCAGTATCTATAGTAGAGCATTATAAAAATCATCATAATGGTACTATAAATGATAGTCTGATTTCATATCATAAGGATATTAGCGGTAAAGGAGCTTCTGCTGTAATAGAAGATAAAGATATACTTATTGGAGGTATTAATTTATTAAAACAAAATAATATCGATACTTCTAATTATAAAGAAAATATTAATGTTCATATAGCTATAGATTCAAAATATGCAGGAGGTTTTTTGATTGATGACAGTGTCAAAGATGATACTAAAGAGGCTATATCATTGTTAAACTCTATGAATATAAAAACTGCATTAATAAGCGGGGATAATATTAATAGAGTTGAAGCATTTGCTAAAGAGATGAACATAAACTCATTTAAGGGCGGTTGTCTTCCCGAAGATAAAGTGAGTGTATTAGAAAGCATGATGAAAGATTCTAAAGCTTCAATATTTGTAGGCGATGGTATCAATGATGCTCCGTCTTTGGCACGTGCTGATATAGGTATAGCTATGGGAGGGCTTGGTTCCGATGCGGCTATTGAGAATGCTGATGTTGTTATTATGGACGATAAGCCTTCAAAAGTTGCTCTTGCTATAAAGCTTGCTAAGAAAAATCATATCGTAGTTTTGCAGAATATTCTTTTAGCATTGATAATAAAATTTGGGGCTATTATATTGGGTGCTTTGGGGCTTGCTAGTATGTGGCTTGCTATATTTGCAGATACTGGTGTTACTGTGATAGTGGTATTAAATGCTTTAAGGCTTCTTTATCCTTTGGGTGAAAAAACTGAAAATATTAATGTTGACACTAAAGTATGTAATATAAAAGTAACTGACTGTGATTGCGGTCATTAATTTATAAATTAAAAAAAATTGTTTAGAGATGTGTATTTTACATATGCATCTCTATTTTTTATTTGACATTAAGTAGAAATTATTATATTATATATTTAATTTCAAGTTAGGAGAATCAAATATGGTGGTAACCGCACCGCACCGCACCGCACCGCACACTATATATAGTATTATTAGTATTGTTTGCAATTTTTTCAATTATATTGAGATATCCAAAAGAAGATAAAAATTATACTAATTTAGATGCAACATACCATACGTTATTGACAGTTAACGCATATAATGAAATTCCTATTAGAGAACATAAATTTTTACCTATAGTAACATTGGATGGGTATAAAAATGTAAGATGGGGATCTACTATACCTGATAAAAATGGAAATTTTTATTATACTTCATTCTCATTTATTGGATATATATTCCCATATTTATTTTTTAAATTATTTAATCTACCAATAACAATATATAGTTTATATTTATTTAATTCTATATTAATGATTATAAGTTGTTTATTATTTTATTATATTATAAATTATTATTTTTCTAGATATATAGATAAAATATTATTATTTATTATGGTTTTTATGTTATATGTTGGTTCTACAGAAGTTATGCATACTCAGGGAGTTCGATCCTGGCATCATTCATTATTTCAAATATTTCTTTTATTGCATATAATATCTTTTATAAATATTAATAATAAATATTTTAAAATACTTTTTTTTATTTTGTTTTTTATTAACCCTTATATAGAGTGGACAGGATACATTTCTAATTTTTCATTTTTTATTTTATATATAGTCAAATTTATAACTTCAAAAGAAAAAAATAATCGTTTATTATATATCAAATATATATTGGTAATATCAATTTTAACAGGTATGTCATTTTTGGTATTTTCATTTCATTATTTACTTAATGTAAATTTTACAGATTATATAAATGCTTTAATATCAAGATTTAAAGCTAGAAACTTTTCTAATAAAACACAACTAAAATGGTTATTTATTGGATATTATAATTCTTATAAAACCATTTTTGGTATTATAATTTTATCATTTATTATCAGCATTATTTTTATTCCTAATACTTTCAAATACTACTTTATAAAATTCAAAAAATACTCTGTATTATTATTTTTATTATTTGCTACTATACTAGAGAATTTTATTATGAAACAACATGCTATATCATATACGTTTGATAGACTTAAAGTAAGTTTATTTTTAATAACTATATTATTGATTATAGTTATACATATTTATAATAATAGTAAAAAATTATTTTTTGTTGTTTTTAATTTTATCTTTATTATTCAATTTTTTAATCTTTTATTATATCAAAATGATAATAAATATAGTTATAATATTGATTATAACTATAATAATGTAATTATATCACAATATATAAAAAATAATTTTAAAGATTCTATTCTATATAATAATATAAATGTTAGAGGATATTTAAATATATTGTTCAATAAAAATATATACGAATTTGGTAATTTCTATGAAATATACTATAGTTTTTTTCAAAATAATAAACCTAATACTTTAATATATATTAAATCACAAAATGCTCCTTGGAATATTTATAAAATAGAAAAATGTGTTGTATTAAAAGATAAATTTGTAAGTATTTTATATATTGATAATTACAAATTAATAGAAAAAAAATATAATATTAATGATATCGTTTGGTTATATAATTTTTCTGATAAAAATTGGATAAAAGGAATTTCAAAATATGATAATAAAACATTATTATTTTTGAATAATTCTAATAATCAAATATTACTAAATAAAAATATTTATTTAGTAATAAATCAAAATAGATATTTAATAGATGATGCTAGTATACATGGTTTATATATACATGTTAAACTCAAAGAAAATATAGATGTAACTTCTATACAAGAATTTGATCCAATTGTTATTGGTAACTTTTAACAATTGGATCATAATTATTAAAAGTTTTTGTATAATATTATGCATATAAATAATAGTATGTATTATAAATGTTATAATCTGAAAATAATAAAGAAATAATATTTTTAATTTTAATATATATCATAAAAAATTATTTTTGAAATATATATTATAAATAACTAAATGAACAAATATTTTGCACGGGTTCCATACATATTGCATTTAAGTATTCCTTAATTTCTTAAAGTATAGCATAGGAGTATCATAATTTAAAGTAGAATGTATTCTTTTA